>DATIWW010000361.1:0-3090 GCA_035519175.1 Terriglobales bacterium | reverse complement strand
GAAGAAAAGTGGTAAACTGACTAGGTGGAACCAGGGTAGTAAACACCCGGGCGCGCCATTGTTCCACGTGGAACAATCCCGGTGGCGCCCGCCGGCTCCGGATTGTTCCACGTGGAACAGCCAGGGGTGGGTGCCGCCAAGCTGCACAAAAACCGGGCATTGCGGAGCGCCGCGTCCCGGGGTACTCTGCCCCAGCCGGCGAATCTCCGAGAGATCATGGGACGCGTCATCGCGGTAGCCAATCAGAAGGGCGGGGTAGGCAAGACCACCACCGCCGTCAACCTGGCGGCCTCGCTGGCCGCCGCCGAGGTGGCCGTGCTCCTGGTGGACTGCGATCCCCAGTCCAACAGCTCCAGCAGCCTGGGCTTCGGGCGCGATCCCGAGCGCCTCTCCACCTACCACGTGCTCATGGACGCGGTCTCCGCTCAGGCCGCGCTGCAGCCCACCGCGCTCGAAGGCCTCTCCCTCCTGCCCTCCAGCAAAGACCTGACCGGCGCCAACCTGGAGCTGGTGGCGGGCGAGCGCCGCGAGTTCCGCCTGCGCGACGCGCTGGCGCCGCTGCGCCCGCGCTTTCGCTTCCTCCTGCTGGACTGCCCGCCGGCGCTCGACCTGCTCACCCTGAACGCTCTGGTCGCCGCCGACTCCGTGCTCGTGCCCATGCAGGCGGAGTACTTTGCCCTGGAGGGAGTGAGCGCGCTGCTCGACACCATCGAGCGGGTGCGCGAGAGCTTCAACCCCGGGCTCACCCTGGAAGGCGTGGTGCTCACCATGTTCGACGAGCGCACCCACCTGGCGCAGCAGGTGACGGCCGAGCTCAAGACCTTCTTCGGGGAGAAGCTGTGCGCCACCGCCATCCCGCGCAACATCCGCCTGGCGGAGGCGCCCAGCCACGGCCAGCCGGCACTGAGCTATGACCCGCAATCCCGCGGCGCCGAGGCCTACATCCGCCTGGCCAAGGAGATCATGGCGCACGCGCTGCCGCCCGCCGCTCCGCCGCCGGCGGAGGAGCTGGTGCGGGCCTGGGCGGAGGAAGGGAAGCGATGACTACGACCACGGACAAGCGTAAGGCACTGGGCCGCGGCCTGGAGACGCTGCTGCCCACGGCGCGTCCGGCCAGCGCGGCGGGCGAAGGCGCGCGCGAGATCCCGCTGGAGCTGATCGACCGCAACCCCTACCAGACGCGCGGGCGCATCGAGGAGCCGGCGCTGGAGGAATTGACCGCTTCCATCCGCGCCAGCGGAGTGGTGCAGCCCATCGTGGTGCGGGCGGTGGCCGGCGGACGCTACCAGCTCATCGCCGGGCAGCGGCGCTGGCTGGCCTCGCAGCGGGCAGGGAAGACGACCATCCCGGCGGTGGTGCGCGCGGTCTCCAACCAGCAGGCGCTGGAGATGACCATCATCGAGAACCTGCAGCGCGAGGACCTGAACCCCATGGAGCAGGCGCGCGCCTTCGAGCGCCTGGGGCGCGAGTTCTCCCTCACCCAGGAGCAGATGGCGGCGAAGACCGGCAAGGAGCGCTCCTCCATCGCCAATTTCCTGCGCCTGCTCAAGCTGCCGCCCATGGTGCAGATGGAGGTGGAGAGCGGGGCGCTCAGCTTCGGGCACGCCAAGGTGCTGATGACGCTGGAGCGGGCGGAGATCGTGAGCGAGGTGGCGCGGCGGGTGATGGAGGGGGCGCTCTCGGTGCGCCAGACCGAGGACCTGTGCTTCAACCTGAACCATCCGATCGAGCGGGGGAAGGCGCGGGAGCGGGAGGTGGACGCCAACGTGCGCGCCGCCGAGCGCGAGCTGGCGGCGGCGCTGGGGGTGCGGGTGGTGATCCGCGACCAGAACGGGCGCGGGAAGATCACGCTGCACTACGGGTCGCTGGAGGACTTCGACCGCATCCTGGAGGCGCTCGCTCCCCGGAAGCGCCGCGAGTAGCCGAAACGGCGCGCGCCCGCGCGCCGTTGTTGTGTTCAATTTAGATTCATATATATCGATGTATGTGGAAAGAACGGACGAAGGAGCGCCAAGGGAGGCGCCCGCCGGAGCGGAGTCCGTGCTTGCGCATGGCGGGAAAGCGCGATACCTTTCGCTGGCATTTCTGCGCGCGAGGGCGACGGTGGCTAATCTCGGGAAGCGACTGGTTCTGCGATTGGTGGTTGGGTTGGCGTTGGCGGGCGCCTCGGCGGGGCTTCTGCCGGCGGGGACGGAGCCGACGCCGGGGAGCGCGCATTTCACGGCCGACCCGGCCACGCTGTACCAGAGTGCCACCGCGAAGCCAGCGCCGGCGGGCGCCGACGTGGTGGTGCTGGAGGACCAAGACAGCTACGTCTTCGACGCGCAAGGGCGGAAGGTCCACACCCAGTACGTGGTCTTCCGGGTGCTGACGCAGCAGGGGGCAGAAGACTGGGCCAACTACTCCGCGCCCTGGGAGCCCTGGCACGAGGAGCGGCCCGTGCTGCGGGCGCGGGTCATCACGCCGGATCGCGCGGCGCACGAGTTGGACCCCAAGACCATCGCCGACGCCCCCGCGAAGCAGGAGAATGACGACACCTACAGTGACCGGCGGGTGGTGCGGGCGCCGCTGCCGGCCATGGCGCCGGGGTCGGTGGTCGAGGAAGAGAGCGTCACCAAGGACAGCGCCCCCTTTTTCGGCGCGGGCATGGTGGAGCACAGCTTTTTCGGCCGGGGGGTGCCGGTCGAGCACACGCGGCTGCTGCTGGACGCGCCCGCCTCGCTGCCATTGCACTACACCCTGGAGCTGCTCCCCGAGGTGAAGCCGCAACGCAGCGAGGGCAACGGGCGGGTGCAGATCGTCTTCGAGCACGGCTCCATGCCGGCGCAGGAAGACGCGGAGCCCTACCTGCCCAGCGACCAGCCCGCCTATCCTCACGTCACCTTTTCCACGGGCAGCTCCTGGCAGCAGGTGGCGGAGGAGTACGGCAAGATCGTAGACGGGCGCCTCGCCGCGGCGGAGGTCAAGCCGCTGGCGGGCAAGCTAGTGGCGGGAAAGCGCACCCGGCAGGAGAAGGCCGAGGCCCTGCTGCAGTACGTGGACAAGGAGGTGCGCTACACCGGGGTGGAGTTCGGGGACGCGGCCATCGTG
>DATIWW010000360.1:0-2822 GCA_035519175.1 Terriglobales bacterium | reverse complement strand
GCTTCCTGGGCATGCGTCCGGCAAGGTAAGCCTGGCGCCCGGCCAGGACCGCGTTCTTCATGGCTTCGGCCATGAGCACCGGGTCGTCGGCGCCGGCGATACCGGTGTTCATGAGCACGCCGTCGTAGCCCAGCTCCAGCGCGATGGCGGCGTCGGAGGCCGTGCCCACGCCCGCATCCACGATCAGCGGTACCTCTGCGATCATCTCGCGCAGGATGCGCAGGCTGGCGGGATTCTGGATGCCCAAGCCGCTTCCGATGGGCGCCCCAAGAGGCATCACCGCGCTGGCGCCCGCATCCACCAGGCGCTTGGCCACTACCACGTCGTCCGAGGTGTAGGGCAGGACGGTGAAGCCTTCCTTCACCAGGAGGCGCGTGGCCTCGACGGTGGCAGCCACGTCGGGGAAGAGCGTCTTCGGGTCGCCGATGACCTCGACCTTCACCCAGTCGGAGAGCCCGACCTCGCGGCCCAGGCGCGCGGTGCGCACGGCTTCCTCGGCCGTGTAGCAGCCGGCGGTGTTGGGCAGCAGGAAGTAGCGCTTGGGATCGATGTAGTCGAGCAGCGACTCCTGGGTGCGGTCGAGGTTGACGCGGCGCACCGCCACCGTGACCATCTCTGCCCCCGAAGCCTCGATGGCCCTCGCCGTCTCCTGCCCGCTCTTGTACTTTCCGGTGCCTACGATCAGCCGCGAACGGAAGTCGCGGCCGGCAATCGTGAATTTGTCCATGACAATATTGTAACCACTCGCGGCGGGCGCGCACGGGGACGCCGGCCGTTTACTGCAGAACCAGCTTGTAGACGCCGCCGTTGAGATCCACCACGTACAGCTCCCCCGCGGTGTCCTGGCCGAAGGAGCTGATGCTGAGGCCGGTGTCGAGCAGCAGGGTGCGCGTCCAGGTGTCCGTGGGAGACTCGGTCAGGTTCCAGATCTTGCCGGTCACAAAATCGCCGAACACATAGGTGCCCCGAAGGTCGGGGATGGCGGATCCGTGGTACACGAAGCCCCCAATCACGGCCTGGCCCTCGGAGTGGCTGTACTCGACGATGGGAAGCGCCAGGCCGGTCATGTCGCAGCCACTCGGCGGATTGAAGCAATGCAGCCCCTCCATGACGTTCCAGCCGTAGTTGCCGCCCTTTTGGACGATGTCGATCTCTTCGAACTGGTTCTGGCCCACGTCGGCGACGAACAGGCGGCCGGTGCCGCGATCGAAGGAAAAACGCCAGGGATTGCGGAAGCCATAGGCCCAGATCTCCGGCAACCCGCCCCCGGCCGCGAAGGGATTGTCGGGCGGGATGCCATACTGCAGCCCCGGGCTGGTGGTGTTCACGTCGATGCGCAGCATCTTGGCCAACAGGATCTGCGTGTCCTGGCCGTGGCCGAAGGGATCGCCGGCGCTGCCTCCGTCCCCCAGCCCGAAGTAGAGGAACCCATCCGGTCCGAAGGCGAGCTGTCCGGCCTTGTGATTGGTGAAGTTGCTCACCTGATCCACGGTCAGCAGGATGCGCTCGCTGGCGGGATCGGCTTGGTCGGGGTTGGCGGCGGAAGCCAGGTACTCGGCGATGACCGACTGGAACTGGCCGCCCTGGTCGCGCACGTAGTTCACATAGAACTTGCGGTTGGACGCGAAGCCGGGATGGAAGGTCATCCCTAGCAGGCCCATCTCACTCTGAACGATGACCTTGGCGCTGATATCCAGGAAGGGTTGCGGCAGCAGGGCGCCATTCTGGATGATGCGGATGGTTCCGCCCTGCTCCACCACGAACAAACGGCCGCTGCCGTCGTTGGGTTGCTCCAGATCGAGAGGGGAACTCAGCCCGGAAACGACCAGCCGAGTGCCGAGCGTGGATGGGGAGGGCGGAGGGGGTGGAACCGCGGCGCGATCGCTGCTGCTTCCGCAGCCCAGGACCAGGGCGCCTGCCAGCAAGGCCGTCGCGATGCCAGTTGCTCGTCGTCGTTCCACGGACAAACCTGCCTGGGGCGGGTCCCTATGATAACGCGGTGAGCACGAGGGCGCTACAGTAGCGACGCAGCCGGTGGTTGGTCAGCGCCGTCTTCCGCTCCCCGAGCGCTCCCCAGGTCCCGTGGACGTTGCGCCTGCTCTTCAAGATTCCGATCGTGCGCGACCTGCCCGCCCGCTTGCTGGGCTTCGGCATCCGCCCGGCGCAGGTGAAGGAGTGACCCAAGCCGGACGCAGCCCTGCCCGGGCCCTATTTGAGGCTGCCGGCCTCGGAGCGGTAGGCGGCCTCGGCCTCGCGGTAGAGGGCGTCGATGCGCTCCTTGTACTTCTCCTCCACTACCCGGCGGCGCAGCTTCATGGTGGGAGTGAGTTCGCCGCCGGCGATGGTGAAATCCTGGGGCACCAGCAGCACGCGCTTGATGGTCTCGAACTGGGCCAGGCCCTGGTTGAGCTCGCCCACGACGGCGTCATAGAGGGCGCGCACGGGCTCGGCGGCGATCAGCTCCTCGCGCGAGCCGAACTTCACGTTGTTGACCCGCGCCCAGTCCTCCAGCAGCGGAAAGTGCGGCACGATCACCACCACCGAGAACTTGCGGCGGTCGCCGATGACCACCGCCTGCTCCACCATCACGTTGGCCTTGAGCGCGGCCTCGAGGGGCTGCGGGGCGATGAACTTCCCGCCCGAGGTCTTGATCAGGTCCTTCTTGCGGTCGGTGATGGTGAGGAAGCCGTCTTGGTCGAGGGTGCCGATGTCGCCGGTCTTGAACCAGCCGTCCAGAAAGGCCTCGCGGGTCTCCTCGGGCCGGTTCCAGTAGGCCTGGAAGACGGACTTGCCGCGCACCAGGATCTCGCCGTCGGCAGCGA
>DATIWW010000359.1:0-4286 GCA_035519175.1 Terriglobales bacterium | reverse complement strand
TCGGCGATCATCAGCACCATCCAGGAGCGCCAGTACGTGCAGAAGCTCGGCGGAAAATTCGTTCCCACCGAGATCGGGCTGGTCGTGACCGACCTGCTGGTGGACAACTTCAAGGACATCTTCGACCCGGCGTACACGGCGCGTCTCGAGGAAGAGCTCGACGAGATCGAGGAGGGCAAGGAGAAGTGGACCGACGCCCTCAGCGAGTTCTATAAGAAATTCGAGAAGGACCTGCGCTTCGCCGAAAAGCACATGGAGAACGTGAAGCGCATGGAGAAGCCCACGGAGGAGAAGTGCGAGCGCTGCGGCTCCCCCCTGGTCATCAAGTGGGGCAAGCACGGCTCCTTCTACGCCTGCAGCTCCTACAAGAAGGACGACCCCAACTCCTGCTCCTTCACCCGCGAGAACCCCATCGACCTGCCCGACCTGGACTCCGCCGACCTGCAAGAGACCACCCACGAGGAGTACTGCGAGAACTGCGGGCGGCCCATGGTGCTCAAACGCGGACGCTTCGGGCAGTTCATGGCCTGCACCGGCTATCCCGACTGCAAGACCACCCGCCGCCTGGATCAGGGGCGCAAGGTCCCCGACATCCCCCTGGACGAGAAGTGCCCGCAGTGCGGGCGCAACTTGGTGATCCGCCACGGCCGCTACGGCGAGTTCACCTCCTGCAGCGGCTATCCCGAGTGCAAGTACGTCAAACAGAACCTGATCGGGGTGAAGTGTCCGGAGTGCGGCGAGGGCGACCTGGTGGAGAAGAAGGCGCGCAAGCGCGGCAACCTCTTCTACGGCTGTTCCCGCTACCCCCAGTGCAAGTTCACCTCGGCCTACAAGCCGCTGGCGGAGAAGTGTCCGCGCTGCGGCCACGCTTATCTGGTGGAGAAGACGGGCAAGGCGGGCGTGGTCATCTCCTGCCCCAACTCCGAGTGCGACTACTCCCGCGCCGGCGAGCCGGTGGCGGTGGCCTGAACTTTCCGCGACTTTCCGTCCCGCATCCCCATCTCATTCCCATCTCACTTCCGAGGAGCCAGCATGGCCAAGCAGAAGAAGCCCACCCACGACGATGCCGCCGTGGTCATGAAGCTCTACAACCTGCGCCGCGAAACCGAACTGCGCAAGGCGCGCAACTTCCTGGTAGTCGAGTTCTGGCCCGACGCCGCCGACGAGGTCGTGAAGCTCATCCAGGACTTTGGCAGCCAGCGCAATGCCTGGTTCCGCCAGGGCATCACCTACTGGGACATGGCCTGCTCGCTGGTGCTGCGCGGGGTGGTGAACCAGGACCTGTTCGTCGACTGGGGCGGCGAGCTGTACTTCCTCTACGCCAAGTTCAAGCCTTTTCTCCAGGAGGTGCGGGAGAAGACGCAGGCGCCTGAATTCATGGCCCGCATCGAGCAGGTGGCCCTGAGCACCAAGGAAGGGCGCGAGCGGGTGGCCAAGCTGGAGAAGCGCATCGCCCAGCGGCGGCAGATGTTGAAGCAGGCGGCGGCCGGGCGCGGCTAGCGCTTCCCGATTCGGGCTGGGGACCATTTCGGGTGCCGGCCCTGCCCGCCGCCAGCGAAAGCCGCAGCCCTTCGCTTCCGCTTCCCCTAGGCTAAAGGCGGGGGTGTCCCATGACGCACCACGCCAGCCCCGCCGATGCCCAGATCATGCTCCAGCTCTTCGAGCTCAAGCGCGAGCCCGAGCTCAAGAAGGCGCGCAACTTCTGCGTGCTGGAGTTCTGGCCGCGCAGCGCCGAGGACGTGCTGCGCGCCATCCCCTCCTTCGCCACCCCGGAGAGCAACAACCTGCGCCAGGTCGTCTCCTTCTGGGAGCTGGCGGCCAGCTTCGTCCTGCGCGGCGCCCTCCACGAGGACCTCTTCCTGGACACGGCAGGGGAGATGTTCTTCCTCTGGGCCAAGTTCCGCCCCTTCATCCGGGAGGTGCGGGAGAAGCTGCTGGCCCCCGAGCTGCTGCTCAACGTGGAGAAGCTGATCGCCAGCAATCCCAAGAGCGAGGAGCGGGTGGCGCGCCTGGAGAAGCGCATCGCCGAGAAAGTGGCCAGCATGCAGGCGGTGGCCGAGCCCGGCGGCTCCGGCCGCTATCAGACCGTGCTCAGCCGCCCCGCCTGAGGCGCTCAGGCGATGTATTCCTTGATGTACTCGTCCTGGGAGGCGCCCATCTCTTCGGCGGTGCCGTTGAAGATCACCTTGCCTTCGCGCAGGAGGACGAAGGTGGTGTTGACGTCGGCGCGGGGGTTCTCGGCCAGCGGCCGCATCTCGTTCTTCTGGGGATCGAAGGAGTGGGTGGCCATGGTGAAGCCGTCCTGCAGCCGGTGGGTCACCAGCAGGGCGCTGGTCTTGTAGAAGTCGCGCTGCTTGACCACCAGCTCGATGATGCGGGTGGAGGTGATGGGGTCCAGGCCGCCGGTGGGAGAGTCGTAGAGCAGCACTTCGGGCTGGGTGATGATGGCGCGGGCGATGGCCACCCGCCGCCGCATGCCCCCGGAAAGCTCCGCCGGGAACATGTCCAGGGTGTGGCCCAGCTCGACGAAGCGCAGGGCCTCCTGCGCCCGCCGCCGGATCTCCCCCTCCTCCAGGCCCTCCTCGTAAAGCCGGTAGCCGACGTTCTCCTGCACGGTGAGGGAATCGAAGAGCGCGCTCTCCTGGAAGACCATGCCGATCTTGCGGCGCAACTCGAACAGGTCCTGCTCCCGCAGGGCGGTGACATCCTGCCCTAGTACCCAGATGTGCCCGCGGTCGGGCTTCTCCAGGCCCAGCACCAGCTTGAGCAGGGTGGACTTGCCCACTCCCGCCACCCCGAACAGGATCTTGGTCTCGCCGCGAGTCAGTTCGAAGCTGACACCGTCGAGCACCGGCTTGTCCTCGAAGCCGATCGCCACGTCGTCGAAGACGATGACCGGGCGGCGGTCGTCGCCGGGGCTGCGGGCGCCCAGGTCGGTGGCGGCGGAGATGGTGGACATGCCGGCTCCTCCCTGCGCCTCAGTGCACTCCCAGGGCGACCATCAGGAAGCGGGTGACGAAGAAGTCGAGCACCAGGATCAGCACGGAGGCCGCCACCACCGACTGCGTGGTGGAGCGGCCCACTCCCTGCGTGCCTCCGGTGGTGGAGAGCCCGTAGTAGCAGCCCACGGTGGAGATGATGAAGCCGAAGATCAGCGGCTTGACCAGCCCCATGGTCACGTCCTGCCACACCAGCGACTGCCAGGCGGTGTTCCAGTACTGGCTGGTATCCAGCCCCAGCAGGGCAAAGGAGACGAAGTGCCCGCCCATCAGCCCCACCAGGTCGGAGATGATGGTGAGGATGAAGAGCATGAACACGGTGGCCATCACGCGGGGGGTCACCAGCTTCTTGGTGGGGTCGGTGCCCAGCGAGCGCATGGCGTCGATCTGCTCGGTCACCTTCATGGAGCCCAGCTCGCTGGCCATGCCGCTGGAGTTGCGCCCCGCCACCATCAGGCCGGTGAGCACCGGTCCCAGCTCGCGCACCATGGAGAGGGCCACCACCTGCCCGGTCAGGGAGATGGAGCCGAACCTCTGCAGGGTCGCCGAGGTCTGCAGGGCCAGCACCGCGCCGGTGAAGAAGCCGGTCAGCACCACGATGGGCAGCGAGCCCACCCCGATGATGTCGGCCTGCTGCAGGGTGTCGGCCAGGTAGCGCGGGTGGGTGAACAGGTTGTGCACCGAGCGCCCCGCCAGCAGGGAGTAGTCCTGCACCGTGAGCACACTGCGCTTGGCGAACTGGATGGGAGAAATGAGTTCCATCTGGCCGCCGGAACTATAGCAGAGGCACGGCCATGATGCCAGACCCGCGAGGGGGTGCGGGGCGGGCGTAGTGTCTGTGGATCGACGGTGGGATAAACGTAGCTGATCCGCCCGCTGTAGCTTTTGCCTGGCTGGTAGCTGAGACGAACGGTGCTGGGCCGCCTGCACCGCGGGATTCCGGGCCAGGGCCTCACGCACCAGCTCATCCACGGTGACGGTGGTCTCCGCCGGCGCTGGGCCGGGTGAGCCCGCTAAACCCGCCGGCCCGGAGGCCATCGCCGGCGCCACCGCGAAAATCACCGAGAGTATGAAGAGTGAGACTCTCTTCCTGTCCATGACACCTCTCGCTTCCGTTGGAAGTTGCGCAGACACTCAGGCGCCGGAGCGCCTGAGCCGGAATGACAGGAGAAGAGACGCTAGATCAGGAACACGCAGTTGAGCGCTTGCGGTGAGTGGCCCAGAGTGCGCGGGGGCCCGGCCCGTTCCGAAGAACGAGAGCCGGGCTCGGGCGCTGCCGGAACCGTG
>DATIWW010000358.1:0-2504 GCA_035519175.1 Terriglobales bacterium | reverse complement strand
GCGTGTTCACCTGCCCGGTGCGCATCTCCTCGGTGAGCTGGCGCAGCGCGCGCGGCCCGGCGTCCATGTCGTGCAGCACCGGTTTCGCCACCGCCGCGCAGAGACTCCCCAGCGCGAAGTTGATGGCGTGCGCGGCCGCGTGCAGCGCCGGGGGCTGCCGGGGCCCGACACAGACCAGGGCGCCGCGTCCGGCCTTGACCAGGTCCCTGGCCAAAGCGTCGGCCAGCTTCGCGGCCGGCGGATCGAGAGGAAAGCGCTGCTGCAGCGGGGCGTAGCGCGAGAGCGCCGGCACCTGCCCGGCCAGCCGCCCCAACAGAGCGAGCCCGAAGCGCTGCACCTCGAAGGGCTTCACCCGCAGCCGGTGGTCGGCGTTCATCCCCGTCACCGTCAGGTTGGTCTCCACCGCGTAGAGGCGGGCCAGATCCCCGCGCGC
The DNA here is from genome assembly GCA_035519175.1 of Terriglobales bacterium. GTDB lineage: Bacteria > Acidobacteriota > Terriglobia > Terriglobales > Acidobacteriaceae > DASPRL01. The sequence goes on along the minus strand of DATIWW010000358.1, from coordinate 2,071 downwards.
CGGGTCGCGCCTGTCCGCCCACTGCGCCATCGCCGGCAGCGTCCCGGGCAAGGCGGCGAGCAGGTCCGAGTCGAGGGAGAGGACCACCCGCGCCCGGGAGAGATCGAGGCGCGTCTCGTACGCCGCCCCGAAGGCGAGCTGGGCGCCGTCGTGGATCTGCTGGAGCGGCACCGCGCTCCAGGCGGTGAACTTGGCCCGCGGGTAGGCGGCGAGGATTCGCGCCTTCAGATTCGCGAGCAGAGGCGAGGATCCGGGCTCGAGGAGGAAGCGCAGCCCTTCGCCCTGCCGCTTGCGCAGCGCCTCGGCGTTGGCCACGGTGGCGCGGAGGAAGTCGCGCCAGGCGCGGTCCTGGCCGCGGAGCTGCACCACCTTGAGCCGCTCGGGATCGTAGAGCTGGAGCAGCGAGGCCTGCTCCAGCGGGCCGACGGCGCCCCGGCTGGAGGGATGATCGGGGTTGCCTTCCACCTTCGTCGGCCGGCCTTCGTGGGCGGTCACCAGAAGGCCAGTGGCGCGCCCGTCGATGGTGCTGGCGGTGGCGTAGTGCAGCGGGTTGCCGGGCGTCACCTCGGGCGGCTGCCGGGTGTAGGGGAGGATCTTGTCGTCGGGAGGCTTGCACCCGCCCAGCGCCGCCAGCGCTGCCGAGGCGCCCAGAAGCTGCAGCACCGAGCGCCGGGAGGTGGCGTCGTCGGGCGGCGCCTCGGGGCCCAGCTCGCGCGAAGGCGCGGGCGGGGCCGCTTGCTCGTCGAGGCCGCGCCAGTGCCTTGGCTGGCCGGCGATGGGGAGCGATCTCAGCGATGGCATGTGGTGCAGCTCGTGCGCGTTTCCACGTGGTACTCGGCCTTCAGCTGCCGCCCGAGCGCCAGCTGGTCCCCCTTCGGCTTCCAGGTCATGCTGGTCACCTGGTCGCGCGGCCTGAGGAACCGCTCCGGCTCGCGGTGGCAGTCCAGGCACCAGCCCATGGTCAGCGGCTGGCCCTTCTCCACCTGGGCCATCTCGTCGATGCGCCCGTGGCAGGTGACGCAGCCCACGCCCTGCTTCACGTGGATGGAGTGGTTGAAATAGACGAAGTGGGGCAGCTTGTTGACCTTGGTCCAGACGATCGGTCGGTCGGCGAAGTAGCTCTCCCGCACCGGCGCCAGCTTGGGGCTCTTGTTCCAGATCTGCTCGTGGCAGTTGAGGCAGACGGAGGTCGGAGGGACGCCGGCCCAGGGCGTCTTCTCCACCAGGTAGTGGCAGTAGCGGCAGTCGATCCCCTCGTCGCCCACGTGGTGCCGGTGATCGAACTGCACCGGCTGATCCACCGGGGACTGCATCTGCGTATAGAAGGGCGTGCGCACGTAGATCATGGCGCCGGCGATGGGCCCGGCGAGGGCCAGGGCGAGCACCACCAGCCCGATGCGGAACTTCGTGTTCGCGCTGGGCTGGAATAGAGAGCTCATTCCGTTCTCGGGGCGGGGGGATCTGCCCATTGATTCACCGAGTTGGCAAGCGCCGGCCCGGCCCGTGTCGGCTGCCCGTCAGGTAACTACCCTGACGCGGAGGTTTTCACATGGCGAAGACCGTGGGCGACTTCGTCGTCGAGCGGCTGCGCGCCTGGCAGGTGCGGCGCGTGTTCGGGTATCCGGGCGACGGGATCAACGGGATCATGGCGGGCTTCGAGCACGCCGGCGACGAGGGGCCGAGGTTCATCCAGGCCCGGCACGAGGAACTGGCGGCGTTCATGGCCGCCGCCCACGCCAAGTTCACCGGCGAGCCCGGCGTCTGCCTCGCCACCTCCGGCCCCGGCGCCATCCACCTCTTGAACGGCCTCTACGACGCGGCGCTCGACCACCAGCCCGTGGTGGCCCTGGTGGGGCAGTCGGCCACCACCGCGCTGGGCGGCCAGTACCAGCAGGAGGTCGATCTACAGGCCCTCTTCAAGGACGTGGCCCACGATTACGTCACCACCGTGGCCACGCCTTCCTCGGCCCGGCACGCCATCGACCGCGCCTTCCGCATCGCCATCTCCGGCAAGTGCGTCACCTGCGTGATCTTCCCCAAGGACCTGCAGGAGGAAGAGGCGGTCGAGCAG
>DATIWW010000357.1:0-5670 GCA_035519175.1 Terriglobales bacterium | reverse complement strand
AGCCGGCAGTCGCGCAAGACAAGACCGTGAGCGGACGCCTTCCCCTTACGCACCCAGCCGGCGCAAGCGCTCCACCTGCTTGATGTGGTGGCGGGTGTGGACCCAGTGGAACTTGCACCACTGCGTCACGCTGAGCGGTCCCAGGATGGGATGGTTGGCGATCTTCACGGAAGCGCCGAAGCGCTCCCGGCACTTTTCCAGGGCGGCGCGCATGGCGGCGAAGTCCTCGCGGATGCGGGCCACGGCCTGCTCCGGAGGCAGGCCGCGGGGACGGGTCATCTCCGGCGCCTGGCGCCCTCCCGGCATGTGCCCGGCCTCCACCACCAGGGCGGTGGCGATGCCTTCTTTCAGGGTGGCGGGGCGGACCAAGGGCTTGCCCGCCGCCAGCACGCGCTCCATGGCCTTCACCGTGCCGGAGTAGGTAAGCGCCAGATGCTCCAGGATCTCGGCCACGCACCACTTCCCTTCCTTATGGCGCGTGAGCTGTTCGGCAGTGAGGTCGCCGGTGGCACGCTCCAAGGCCCGGTGCAGGCGCTCGAGATGAGAATCCATTCCAATCCGCCCGGTGTCATTTAGAATTGCGGCTTGCAGGGATGGCCGCGGCGATCCCTCGCATTATAAGGAAAGGTGACGCATGAGCAGAGCCCCTCTCGCACTCCTGGCCCTTGTCCTCCTCGCAGGATGTTCCTCGGAAGCGCCCAAACCCGTGGCCCCGGTGGCCAAGCAGCCGCCCCAGCAGGAGACCCTGACCGGCCGGATGGCCTTCCAGAAGCTCTACCAAGCCGCGCGCTTGTGGAACGCGGACGCGCGCTGCTTCCGCCTGGAGTCGGCCATCACCAAAGAGTCCAACGGCCGGGACGGCAAGTCGGGAGTGTGGCGGGCCATCTTCGCCTCGCCCGGGCGCGGCATCGCCCGGCCCTTCACCTGGTCGGGACTCACCGCCGACGACGCCCCCAATCCCGGGGTCGCGCCCGCCGGACCGGAGGACTCCTTCAACCCGGCCAATACCTCCACCCAGCCCTTCGACATCGTCTATCTGAAGGCCGATTCCGACCAGTCGCTGGAGGTCGCGCAGAAGCACGGCGGCGAGGCCATCCTCAAGAAAGATCCCAACCAGCCCGTGCGCTATATCCTGGATTGGAATCCCAAGAAGAGCCAGTTGGAATGGCACGTGATCTACGGCACCGCCGAGCTGGACGCCAAGCTCAACGTGGCGGTCAACGCTTCTAGCGGGGATTTTGTGAGGGTGGAGAAGTAGCTGCGGTGCGGTCGTGCGCCAGGCGGTCCAGGGCCAGCAGGGCCGGCACCGAGTAGGGTCCGTTGGGATCGACCTTGAGATAGTGCCGGTATCCGGCGAGGGCCTGTTCGCGCTGGCCCATCCCTTCCAGCGCCTGGGCCAAGCGGAAGAGGGCGCGCGGATTCTCCGCCTCCACCGCCAGCACCTGGCGGGCGCGTTCGGCCGCGGCCGCGTAGTTGCCCGCGTCCAGCTCGTGCTCGGCGGCTTCCAGGATGGGGGTCATGTCGGGCTTCGGTGGCGCGAGCGGAGGCGCCTGGACCGGGCCCATCTTCGCCAGCTCCTTGCGCACGCCGGCGGCGAAGGGCCCCCGCGGTAGCAGCTCCAGATAGGCCTCGTACTGCTCGTGCGCCTCCGCCGCTCTGCCCATCCTCTCCAACGCCTGGGCCAGGCGGAGGTGGGCCATGCTGTCGTAAGGATCCAACTGCAGGGCGTGCACGAAGCGCTGGGCGGCGGCGGGGTAGTTGGTCAGGGCGAGGTAGAACTCGCCCAGTTGCAGGTCTTCTTCGCCCCGGCTGGAGCGCGCCTGCGGCGGGCGGCCGCCCAACAGGGGCTCGAGGCGCGCCAGCGCCTGATGCGAGGCCGCCGCGGAGTCGCCCCGCGGCAGGATCTTCAGGTAGGACTGATAGTAGGCGGCGGAGTCTTCCACCTCGCCCAGCTTCTCCAGGCTCTCCGCCATGCGGAAGGTGGCCTCGGCGTCGTTGGGCTTGTAATCCAGGGCGTCGCGGTAGCGGCTGATGGCGGCGCGGTAGTTGCCCTGCTTCCGGTAGAGGTCCCCGACCTCGAGGTCCTTGGCGGCGCGGTGCGGGTCCCACGGGGTCATCTCGAAGGTGCTCGGCGCAGCGGGCTTGTCGGCGGAGCCGCCGGGTGGGGAGAGATCGACCTGCGTCCCACGGCTGGAGCTTTGCCCGGCCGGAACGGGGCTGGAGGAGGGCGCGGGCCCGCTCTCCGGAGCCTTCTGCGGGCCGGCCTCGGAATCCGGCTTTTGCTTTTCACCCCAGCAGCCGATGCCCGCCACGCAGCCGCTCGAGAACTTGTCCTTCAGGCGGGACATCTTGCTCTTCTTCTGCGTCTGGTCGGGCGGCTGCGGGGAGGAAGGCGTGCTGTCCTGGCCGGCGGGCGGGGCTTGGTCCTGTCCTTGTGCATGGACGTGGGCCGGAGATGCGAGCGCTGCCGCCAGCGCCCAACTCAGGAGGATCCGCGACATCGTTCTGCTATTTTACCTTCGCCGCGGGGCAGCGGGCGGCGCCGGCCGACAAAAAACTGGCCGCTCCGAAAGGGGGGGTGGAGCGGCCAGGGGTTCGATCCTCGGGGAGAGGAAGGAAGCTTATCGCTGCGGCGCGGCCCCGGGGGCCGCGGCGTTGCTGGCAGAGGTATCGGACTCGACGCCGTTGGTCATCAGGTGCACCTCCACCCGGCGGTTGTCGGCCCGCCCCTGCGCGGTCTTGTTGGAGGCGGTGGGCTTGTCCTTGCCCAGCCCGATCATGTAGATGCGGTAGGCCGGGACCTGGTAGTTCGCCACCAGGTACTGGATGACGGTGTCGGCGCGCCGCTGACTGAGCTCGTAGTTGTAGGCGGCGTCGCCCACCGAATCCGTCCCGCCCTCCACCTCGATGATGTAGTGCTTCTGCTTCGTCAGTTCGGTGCCCAGTTCGTCCAGGGCCTCTTTGGCCTTCTTGTTCAAGTCGGCGCTATTGAAGGCAAAGTGCACCGAGGCATCGACCACGGAACGGTAACTGTCGAGGTTGGCAACCACGCCGGTGAGGCGGTTCACGCCGGTGGCGGTCTGCGAAGCCAGCGACTGCGCCTGGTCGGCCTGCTGGCCGGCAGTCTGCGCCCTCTGGTCGGCGGCCGCGGCCTTGGTTTGTACGTCCCGGATCCCGGCTTGCGCCCGGGTGTCCACGTCGCGGATGTCGCGCGCGTTCTTGGACGTCATCTGGTCCAACTCATCGGTCTTGTTGACCAGGGGCGTGACCTGCTGACGGACATAATTCTTGCTGGCGCAGCCGGTGGCCAGTCCCACCGCCATCACCACCATCAATGCAAAACCTGTGTGCTTCATGGGAGCCGCTCCTAAGTCCGCAAAGGCGCGAGCGCAGCCTTCCACGGAACTTTGCCCCGGCAGAGAGCAACCCAGCGGCCAATCCGCCGCTCCCCCCACCTTTTGCTAGGACGCTGTGAAACAACGACTTAGCAGCGGGGGGAGCCCCTGCAGACGCCTCTGGCACGGTCCGGCTGCGCAGCCCTTTCCCGCTCAGTAGAATTTTTACCGGTTGCGGCGCTTTGTTACGATTCCAGGGAACCCCGCGGCGACCGGAGATCCAGTGGACCTGCAGGAGAAAATCCGCACGCTGCCCAGCGACCCCGGCGTCTACCTCTACAAGAACGCCGCCGGCGAGGTAGTGTACGTGGGCAAGGCCAAGAACCTGCGCGCCCGCGTACGCTCCTACTTCCTGGAGGGCGCGGCGGAAGACGCCAAGACCGGCAGCCTGCTGCGCGAGGCGGTGGACGTCGAGTACATCGTGGTGGCCAACGAGAAGGAGGCGCTGGCCCTCGAGAACAACCTCATCAAGCAGAAGAAGCCGCGCTTCAACATCCTGCTGCGCGACGACAAGACCTATCCCTACATCAAGCTGAGCCTGGGGGAGGCGTGGCCGCGCCTCTCCGTCACCCGCCGTCTCAAGAAGGACGGCAGCGCCTACTATGGCCCCTACTTCCCCGCCAACCTGGCCTACCGGCTGATGGAGCTGGTGCACCGCACCTTCCGCTTGTGCAACTGCACCCGCGACCTGAGCCGCGAGCACGCGCGACCCTGCTTCCAGTATTACCTGGGGCGCTGCCTGGGGCCGGCGGTGGCGGGGCTGTGCGCGCCCGAGAGCTACCGCCAGGCGGTGGAGGACGCGCGGCTGTTCCTGGAGGGCAAGCACGGCGACCTGGGTAAGTCGCTGGAGCAGCGCATGGCGCGGGCCGCCGAGGCCCAGCAGTACGAATTGGCCGCCACCTATCGCGACAGCATCACCACCATCCGTGAGCTGGAAGAGCGGCAGCGCATGGCCGCCGCCGAGGGCGACGACGCCGACGCCTTCGGCTATCACTACGAGGACGGCCGCCTGGCCGTCAACCTCTTTCACCTGCGCGGCGGCAAGATGCTCGACCGCCGTGAGTTCTTCTGGGAGGAGGTCGACCCTGCCTCTTTCGACGCCGGCGAGGTCTTCTCTGCCCTGCTCAAGCAGCTCTACCTCGACCAACAGTACGTGCCCGCGCACCTCTACGTCCCGGTGGACTTCGAGGACCGGGCCATGCTGGAGGAGATGCTCTCGGAGCGGGGGCGCCGAGTGGAGATCGCGGTGCCGCAGCGCGGCGCCAAGCGCTCACTGGTGGACCTGGCCAGCCACAACGCCCGCCATTCCTACGACCAGCGCTTCCGGGTGATGAAGCCCAGCGTGCGCGCCATCCAACAGGCGCTGCAGGACGCCCTCACCCTGCCCGAACTGCCGCGCCGGGTGGAGTGCTTCGACATCTCCCACATCCAGGGAGCGGAGACGGTGGCTTCGATGGTGGTGTGGGAGGAGGGGCGCATGAAGAAGTCCGACTACCGCAAGTTCCTGGTGCGCGAGGTGGCGGGGGTGGACGACTTCGCCGCCATGCGCGAGGTGGTGGGGCGGCGCTACCGCCGCCTGCAGCAGGAGAAGCAGAAGCTTCCCAGCTTGGTGCTGGTGGACGGCGGGCTGGGGCAACTGCACGCCGCCGCCGAGGCCCTGGAAGCGCTCTCGCTGACCGGCCAGCCGCTGGCGGCGCTGGCCAAGCGCGAGGAGATCCTCTACGTCTACGGACAGGAGAGCGAGCCCATCGTCCTCGACCACCACTCGCCGGTGCTGCACCTGGTGCAACAGATCCGCGACGAGGCCCATCGCTTCGCCGTCGGCTTCCATCGCAAGCGGCGGCAGATGCGCGACCGCGCCTCGGAGCTGCTGGACATCCCCGGCATCGGCGAGGCCACCCGGCGCCGCCTGCTGGAGCACTTCGGGAGCGTGCGCGCGGTCAAGCAGGCCGACGCCGCCGCCCTCGCCGCCGTGGTCACCCGCGCCCAGGCGGAGGCCATCCTCCGGCACTTCCGCAAGTAGGCGCGGAGCCGTTGTCACAACCGCGCGTGACTTGGCTCACCGACTCTGTCCCCAGTCCGCCTAGGATGGAGACAGCCCCTTCAGGAGGGCGTTATGCGTGTTCGTTCTTCTTCGTTCTTCCTGGCGCTGGTGGCGGTGATCGCGCTGGCGGTCGCCGGCCTGGGCCAGAAGGTCAAGCAGACCTCGGCGCCTCCCACCTCGGCCGCCTCCGGCCAGGAGATGTACGTGAGCTACTGCGCCGCCTGCCATGGC
>DATIWW010000356.1:0-4793 GCA_035519175.1 Terriglobales bacterium | reverse complement strand
GACGAACTGCGCCACATCTGCGCTTCGCATACTCATGACGAAGGATGATATGACGGTGTCGTCGGTAACTGTTGATAAATCCCCTTATCACAAGTTACCCGGGGTCCCCTCGTAACTTACGACAAGGGCTGTTATCAACGGGCGCACCGGAGCCGCGAACCCGGGTCGGGGCTGCCACTCAATCACCCGATGACCCGATCACCCGATCACCCGATGCTCCGTACGCCCGTAACCCGCCTCTTTCAGGGCTTATCGAGCCGACCGCGGTGTTACCATGCCCCGCTGTGGAAGGACCGGGGCCGGCGATCGGGGCAGTGATCGGGCACTACCGCATTCAGCGCAAGCTGGGCCAAGGCGGGATGGGAGAGGTGTATCTCGCTGAGGACATGCGCCTTGGTCGCCAAGTAGCGCTCAAGACTCTGGCGCGCGAATACGCGGACGATCCTGATAGGCGAAAGCGCCTCCTCAACGAGGCGCGCGCCGCGGCCGCGCTGAACCACGCCGGTATCGCGGCGGTCTATGAGTTGGAGGAGCGCAGCGAAGGTGTTTTCATCATCTTCGAGTACGTCGAAGGCGTAACGCTACGCGCGCTGCTGCAAGCCGGAATCCCGGAGTTCGACGAGCTCCTCGACATCACGGTGCAGATCGCCGCGGCTCTGGAGGCTGCCCACGCCAAGGGCATCGTGCATCGCGACCTTAAGCCGGAGAACGTGATGCGCCGGCCGTCGGGCGAAGTCAAGATCCTCGACTTCGGCCTTGCACGGATGGACAGGGGTGTCCTGGCTGCCGGCTCGACCACGCAGTCGTACAGCCTCACCCTGGCGGGCACGATCGTGGGGACCGTCGGGTACATGTCCCCCGAGCAACTGGAAGGCAAGCCGGCCGATCATCGTTCCGACATTTTTTCGTTCGGGGTGATGATCTATGAGCTGGCGACAGGGACACACCCGTTCGCTGGTGAGACGCCAGCCTCGACGATCGCCAAGGTGATGACACACGAACCGCGGCCTCTGATTTCGGCCAACATGCTGCATCCGCCGGAACTGGAGCGCATCGTTCGAAAATGCCTGCGCAAATCGCCCGACGAGCGCTACCAGTCCACCCGCGACCTCCTGGTCGACCTCAAGGATCTGAAACGCTGCTCCCGTGAGGCGGTGCCGACCCCGCCTGTGCCCGAGACGGCCGCGGCGCTGGTCACTCGCGAGCGCCGGGTGCGCACGCCGCAGACCTGGTGGCTGATGCACACTGTCTCCTATCTCGTCGTGGGAACGCCTCTGCTCGCGTACCTCGGGTGGCAGATGCGCCAGTTCGCGCCTCCATTCGGCCGTTTCGTGTTCCTTGCACAAGTGCTCCTGCTGAGCGCCGAAGCCTGGTTCCGCATCGTCGGATTGTGTGTTTGGGGCTTTCAGCGCAAAGAACTAGGTGGCGTCTGGGAGCGTTTGCGCGGGCCGATGCTTTATGCGAACTTCGGCATCGCGGCGACGATCCTGGCACAGGCGGCAATGCTCGCAAGGAAAGACGAACTGGGCCTGGCGGCGCTCGTCGGAGCGTTAGCTGTGGCAGCCATCATAAGTGCCCTTTTCACCGAGCCTGCAATGGTTCCGCCGGGCAAACCGGAATAGCCTTGGTGAGCGCCGGGTATAGGGCGCAAGCGCAGGCAGGGGGCTGCTGTTTGATCACCCGATGACCCGATGGGGTCAGCTCTCGCACACCTGGGCGGTGATCTTCTCGAAGTGGTAGCCCATGATGGCCAGGGTCACCGCCGTCCCGAAGGCGTGGTGATAGCGCGTCGCCGCCGCCGCCAGGAACTTCCAGTAGCTGGAGCGCGACTCGCCCAGGATCCCCTGCTTCACGATGGAGCGCGCCAGCGCCTTGTAGTCGCTGAACGACCGCCGCGGATGGTGGTTGGGCTGGTACTGCGCCAGGAACTTCCGCACCCGCTCGTAATACGCGTTGGGCTCGTAGATGCGCTTCAGGATGGACTGGTAGCCCTCCACCAGCCGCCGCGGGTCCATCTTGGGGATGTAGTTGAGGTAGGCGGAGGTGTTGTTGCCCAAACCGCCGTCCAGGATGCGCCCTTCCTTCAGCAGCCGGCGGTAGAGCTGCGTCCCCGGCAGCGCCTGCAGCATCCCCACCATGGCCATGGGGATGGCGCTCTCCTGGATGAACTTCACCTGCTGGTCGAAGACGTCGTCGGTGTCGTTGTCGAAGCCCACGATGAACCCCGCCATGACCTCCATGCCGTAGCTCTGGATGCGGCGCACGCTCTCCAGCAGGCTGCGGCGCGTGTTCTGCATCTTCTGCGCTTCTTTCAGGCTGGCCTCCGAGGGCGTCTCGATGCCCAGGAAGACGCGGATGAAGTCCGCCTGCCGCATCATCTCCAGCAGTTCCCCGTCGTCGGCCAGGTTGATGGAGGCCTCGGTGAAGAAGGTGAACGGGCGCCCGTGCGTCCGGTTCCACTCCGCCAGCGCCGGCAGCAGCTCCTTCACCTTCTTCTTGTTGCCGATGAAGTTGTCGTCCACCAGGAAGACCGAGCCCCGCCAGCGCGCCGCCTGCAACTGGTCCAGCTCCGCCAGTACCTGGGCGTTCGACTTGGTGCGCGGACGCCGCCCGTAGATCTCGATGATGTCGCAGAACTCGCAGTTGAAGGGGCAGCCGCGCGAATACTGGATGGCCATGGCGCTGTAGTGCCGCGGCCGGATCAGGCTCAGGTCGGGCGGCGGGCTCGACTCCAGCGAGGGCAATTCCATCACCTGGTACTCCGCCTTGGGCCGGCCCGCCTCCAGGTCGGCTGCCAGTTCGCGGACCAGCTCCTCCGCCTCCCCGATCACCACCGTGTCGCAGTGCTGTTTCAGCTCGTCCACGCAACTGCAGATGGGGCCGCCCACCACCGTGCGCACCCCCGCCCGGCGGCAGCGCTCCGCGATCTCGACCAGATGCTCCTTCTGTACCAGCATGCCGCTGAGCAGGGCCACGTCCGCCCAGGCGATATCGGCGTCGGTGAGCCGGCGCACGTTGGTGTCCACCAGCCGCTTTTCCCAACTCTTGGGCAGCAGCGCCGCCACCGTCAGCAGGCCCAGCGGAGGATAGGCGGAGCGCTTGCCCGGGAAGGGCAGCGCGTGCCGGAAGCTCCAATAGGTGTCCGGCCACTCCGGATAGATGAGCAACGCCTTCATGCCTGGATCGCCCTTTGGTGTTCCCACACCATAGCACGTTTGCCCCCCGGGATGGGCGCCGCCGCCGCATTTTCTCTCCGCCGGTCTCCGGCCGCCGCCGCCCCGACGTTCTTATTTCCCTAGGACAATCGGCGCTCTTGCTGTACCATAAGGCCTGCGTTGGATATGGAACGGTTGTGAGTCGGTTTCTTTCGTAAGAGAGTCTCCTGCCTCTGCAGTACCCTCCGGTTCACCTCAGCGTAAATCTCAAGCAAAGGAACGTGTGCAACAACATGGAACAAGGAACAGTGAAGTGGTTCAACGACGCCAAGGGTTATGGCTTCATCACCCGCCAGACGGGCGAAGATGTCTTCGTCCATTTCTCGGCGATCCAGGCGAGCGGCTTTCGCTCGCTGGCGGAAGGCCAGGCCGTGCAGTTCAGCGTCGTGAAGGGTCCGAAGGGTCTCCAGGCAGAGAACGTCCAGCCTGTCTAATCGGCTCTGGGCTCGACCAGGGCGGCCTCGTGCCGCCCTTTTTCTTTTCCAGGCACCCCCGGAAGGATCTTAGACGGGGATGCCTTCCCGGACTTCCGCCCCCCGCACCGCTTCCCCGAAGGAGAACTTGCGCCGGCGCTCGGGTTCGACGCGGGCGACCGGCAAAGACGGCGGCCGCGGGTCCTTCAATGCCTTCAGCGACGCGATCCGCCACGCGGCTTCCAGGATCCCCGTCCGCTCCGTGGCCGGCTGGCAGGCCCGCGCCAGCATCTGCTCGTAGGATTCGTCCGTGGCCGTCGGTGTCGAACCCGCAAGCTCGCCTGCGAAGTCCGGTGCCCCCGCCAGGAACACGGGCTTGCCCACCAGGTAGGCCACGCGTTGCCCCGGTCTGCCCGCATGGATTTGCGCGCCGAACGCCAGCGCCGCCGCCGGATCGTGTTCCAGGCCCACCAGCACCAGGTTGTAAGGGTTGCGCTTGGAAAGCTGCAGCGCCTCTTCCGTCCCCACGCTCGACACCTGCATGCCCAGGCGCGTGAAGATGGCCGTTCGCAGCAGCCGCTTGGCCGTGCGCGCATCGACCAGCAGCACCGCTCGCCGGTGGTCGTACCCGTTCCCGGAAGTCGCCTGGAAACTCATCTCGGACCTCAGCTTCCCTGGTTCGCGTGCAGCCCTTTGCGATGCAACCGGCGGGGGCGCCTCTCAATCACGAAGGCGCTGGAGGAAAAACCAGTGGATGTCTTCGCGGTCAAGCTATGCTCCGACTATACGCGCTTTATCTTCACCCCAGGGATAAATCGCCTCCGCCCCGCGGCCCTTGCTCCGCGCGCGCCGCGAATGGTAGCCTCGCTTAGCTTTGCGATCGCCGCGGGGCCTACCTCGCCCCCCTTGGCAGCTCCACGCGGCGAGGGGTTCGTCGAATCTCACATCAGGGGAAACGCATGTCCGATCTGGGGGCGAAGATCCGCAAACTCACCGATGAGCTGCGCGAGGTCTACACCGACTTCGAGACCGCGGCCGTCCACCGCATCGACCTGCGCGGCAACGTCGATCCCGAGCAGCTCGACCAGCTCAAGACCGCCCTCGACCACATGCGCCACGTCCTCTGGCCGCAGCTCCTCGCCTTCCAGCAGGGCTCGGAGGACAA
>DATIWW010000355.1:0-6137 GCA_035519175.1 Terriglobales bacterium | reverse complement strand
CACGTAGTAGTGGGCGCGGTTGCTGGGATCGACGGCGAAGGCCACCACGCGCCCTGAGGTCACCGCCGGGCCGATGGAGCGCAGGGCCAGGCCGGAGAAGGTCCCCGAGGACATCACCTCCTTGGGCTTTTCTTCTTTCTGCTCCTGCTTTCCCTTGCCCTTCTTGGCGGCGGGCAGGTTCATCTGGGCGCCGGCCGGCAACGCGGCCAGCAGGGCCAACATCAGCACGGGAACGAAAGCGGCACGGAAGGATCTCACCGGGACCTCCTTGCGGGAACGGCATTCCGCGAAACCGAGATTTATACAGGAAGGAGAGGCGCCAGGGATAGAAGATTGTTACTAGCGGCGCCGGGCCCCGCGGGAGCAGGTGCTAGAATTCATGGCCGGCTTTCCGGCCAAGGTGGGATCCGCCATGGCAGCGCGCACCCGGGTGCACGGGCACGAAACCAAGCACGTCCGCATCCCCAAGAACTACTGTTTCGTCTGCGGCAAGGACAACCCCGAAGGCATGCACCTGAAGTTCTTCTTCGACAAGAGGAAGAAGCATTTCATCTCGCGCTTCCGCCTGGACGGGCGCTTCGTGGGGCCGCCCGCACACTCCCACGGCGGCATCATCGCCACCGTGCTCGACGAGGCCATGGGCAAGGTCAACAAGCTGCGCTCCGTGATCGCGCTGACCCGGGTGATGGAGATCCACTACCTGAAGCCGGTGCCGCTGCAGAAGCCGCTGATCGTGGAGTCGCGGGAGAAGCGGGTGCACGGCCGCCGCCACATCAACGTGGCCGAGATCCGCAACCTCAAGGGCGAGGTGCTGGCCCGCGGCGAGGCCACCTTCGTCAAGATCGACCCCGTCAGGATGTTCGCCCGCTTCGTGGGCGAGCGCGGAGCGATCGCGCCCTTCCTCCGCCGCGAGCGCGGCACGCGCTAGCCCCCGTCCGCTCTGAGCAGTCCATTTCTGGAATGGCCTGCTTCCCTGCCTTGGGACGTGCTAGGATTGGCTTAGTTCTTGCGGCTTTTTCCCGGGACTTGACCGGACACGAGATATCCAATGACGAGTTGGCCATGGCGACTCTCTTCAGCTTTTCCAAGTTGCTGAAACCGGTGAACGGTGACGGGCCTCTTTACGGGCGGCTCCTGGCCTCCCTGGAGGCGGCCATCCAGGATGGCCGGCTGACGCCGGGATCGCGGCTCCCTTCCGAGCGCGACCTGGCCGAGGAGCTGGGGCTGAGCCGCACCACCGTGACCTCGGCCTACCGCGAGCTGGAGGCGCGCGGGCTGGTGCGCGGGCACGTGGGGCGAGGGACCTTCGTCTGTGCTCCACCCCAGGCCGATGAGGCTCCCTTCGCCTGGCGCGGCAAAGTATCCCTGCGGGTGCAGCGGAGCAGTGACCGCGACTTCCACGCCTTGCTGCAGGACTCCGTGAACCCGTCGCTGATCTCGTTCGCCGCCGGATGCCCCGCCCTGGACTGCTTCCCTTTCGACGACTACCAGCGCATTGCACAGCAGGTGATGAAGCGGGAGGGTGCGCGGGTGCTGGGGCTGGCGCCGACGGAGGGCCAGCCGGCCCTGCGCCACGCGCTGGCGGCGCGCATGGATATCAAGTTGGAGAAGGTGCTGGTGGTTTCCGGCTCGCAGCAGGCGCTCGACCTGCTGGCGCGCTGCCTGCTCGATCCCGGAGACACGGTGCTGATCGAGCGGCCCAGCTACGTGGGCGCCATTCGTACCTTCCGCGCGGCCGGGGCCAGCCTGGTGGGATGGGACGTCCGCCGCAACGACCTGGACGAACTCGAGGACCTGATCCTGCGCTACCGGCCGAAGCTCTTCTATATCAACCCGACCTTTCAGAATCCTACCGGGAGGACCCTGGGGCTGCCGGAGCGTCGCGACCTGCTGAAGCTGGCGGCGCGCTATCGCCTGCCCGTCATCGAAGACGGCGCTTACCGCGAGTTGTGGTTCGAGGGCCCGCCACCCGCGAGCCTGCGCCGGCTCGACGAGCACAATGTGGTGATCTCTCTGAACACCTTCTCCAAGGTACTGGCGCCAGGGCTGCGGCTGGGGTGGATCGTGGCCAGCGAAAGCATCGTGGAGCAATTGGCGGAGACCAAGGTCACCCTGGACCACTTCACCGAGGGCCTGGGCCAGTTGGTGGTGGCGGAGATGCTGCGCAGCGGCGTCTTCGACGAGCACCTGAAAAAGCTGCGCCTGGAGCACCGCCGCCGCCGCGACGCCCTGGTGGCGGCGCTGCGCCGCGAGTTGTCGCGCCACACCCTGGAATTCACCGTGCCCGGCGGCGGTCTCTATCTGTGGTGCCGGCTGGCGCCCCACATGGAGAGTGCGGCCCTGTTGCGCGCGGGCTTGGCCGCGGGCGTGGTGTTCGCCGACGGACAGCTTTTTTATCCCGACAGTGCTCCTGAGGGTGAGCTGCGGCTGTGCTACTCGGCGCTGCCGGTGGCAAAGATCGAGGAAGGAGTGCGGCGGCTGGCGCGCTGCCTGAGCTCGGCCGAGTTGCGCCGCCCGGCGGCCGTCCGCCAGACCCTGCCGATGGTATGAGGACTGCGCCGCGGCCGAGTGCCCGGCGTAAGATGAAAGGCTCGAGATGCCCCTAACCGGGCGCCGGAGGGCGCCCACCATGCGAGGACCTATGTCAGAGAACAACGGAAGCGGACTGCGGCTGAAGACCGGCTTGGCGGAGATGCTCAAGGGCGGGGTGATCATGGACGTCACCAACGCCGAGCAGGCCAAGATTGCCGAGCAGGCGGGAGCGGTGGCGGTGATGGCGCTGGAGCGGGTGCCGGCGCAGATCCGCGCCCAGGGCGGGGTGGCGCGCATGGCCAACCCGCGCAAGATCCGCGAGATCATGAACACGGTCTCCATCCCGGTGATGGCCAAGTGCCGCATCGGGCACTTCGCCGAGGCGCAGATCCTGGAGGCGCTGGGGGTGGACTATGTGGACGAGTCCGAGGTCCTGACCCCGGCCGACGAGCAGCACCACGTGGACAAGCACGCCTTCCAGGTGCCCTTCGTGTGCGGGGCGCGCAACCTTGGCGAGGCGCTGCGCCGCATCGGCGAGGGCGCGGCCCTGATCCGCACCAAAGGCGAGGCCGGCACCGGCGACGTGGTGCACGCGGTCAAGCACATGCGCGCCATCATGAAGGAGATGCGCGAGCTGACCGTGCTGCGCGAAGACGAACTTATGGCGCGCGCCAAGGAACTGGGGGCGCCCTTCGAGCTGGTGCGGATGGTCGCCCGCGAAGGCAAGCTGCCGGTGCCCAACTTTTCCGCCGGCGGCATCGCTACCCCCGCCGACGCTTCCCTGGTGCGGCAACTGGGGGCGGAGGCCATCTTCGTGGGGTCGGGCATCTTCATGAAGAATGCCACCGAGTTCGCCGCCCCCGAAGAGGCGGAGCGGCGCGCTCGCGCTATCGTCAAGGCCTGCACCCACTTCGATGATCCCAAGGTCCTGCTCGAGGTCAGCGAGGACGTGCCCAGCGCCATGCAGGGGCTGGCCGTAGGCGCGCTGCCTGAGGCGGACTTGTTGCAGAAGCGGGGATGGTAAACAAGCACTCAGCCGTCAGCACTCAGCCAACCCCGGGGCCGAATCGTCGTAGGCTGACTGCTGAGTACTGAATGCCGAGTGCTTCCTTATGACGGTCGGCGTACTAGCCATCCAGGGCGATTACGATGCCCACGCACGTCGGCTGCGCGAGCTGGGCGCGCGGGTCGCGCTGGTGCGCAAGCCCGACGAGCTCGACGCCGTGGATGCCCTGGTGATTCCCGGGGGCGAGTCCACCACCTTCCTCAAATTCCTGGAGCAGGGCGGCTTCCTGGAGAAGCTGCGCGCCTTCGCGCGCGCCAAGCCCACCTTCGGCACCTGCGCGGGCGCCATCCTGCTGGCCAAGGAAGTGGAGAACCCGCGGCAGCCCAGCCTGGAGGCGCTGGACGTGCGCATCCGCCGCAACGCCTACGGGCGGCAGGTGGAGAGTTCCATCCGCGAGGGCGAGACCCGGCTGGCGGGCGGCCCGCTGGAGATGGTCTTCATCCGCGCTCCCCGCTTCGAGCGCGTGGGCGCGGACGTGGAGGTGCTGGCCAGCAGCCAAGGCGAGCCGGTGCTCGTCCGGCAAGACAAGGTGCTGGCCGCCACCTTCCATCCCGAACTGAGCGCGGACCCGCGCGTGCACCAGGAATTCCTGCGCATGATCGCCAACGGGCGCGGCTGAGCGCGGCCGCTTCCCTTCCCCTCGTCTTCCCTTCCGGACCTCCCCGGCTCGAGGTCTGGCATGTCACAAGGTCGTGTGATAACATCTCGCGCCACGCGCACGCTTCGCAACGGCTTGCGGGTTTCTGTGTCCACTCTCGGCTTGGGGAGACGGTAGCTGATGGGTCTGGTTCTGCTGGTCGTCATCTGGCTGATCACCCTGGTAAGTTCCTATTTCTTTTACGCCCACACCTGGTGGTTGCCGCACGCGGCCAGTGCCGCGGCCCCGGCCATCGACCGCCAGTTCGATCTCACCTTTGTGCTCATGGGCATCGTCTTCCTGGCGGCTCAACTGGGGCTGGGGCTGTTCGTGTGGCGCTACCGCGACCGCGGGCAGAAGGCCCACTTCAGCCACGGCAACAACACCCTGGAGTTCACCTGGACGACGCTGACCGCGATCCTCTTCCTGGGGCTGGTGATGGCCAGCAACCGCATCTGGGCGGAGCAGCGCTTCACCCCGCCGCAGCCGGGCGCCATCCAGGTAGAGGCCACGGGGCTGCAGTTCGCCTGGTACTTCCGCTATCCCGGGCCAGACGGCCAGTACGGCCGCACCAAGCCGGAGCTGGAAGACGCCTCGGTGGGCAACGCCGTGGGCATCGATGACGCCGACCCCGCCGCCAAGGACGACGTGGTTTCGGGAGTGATGGTGCTGCCCGTCAACCGCCAGGTGGACCTCACCCTGCGTTCGCAGGACGTGATCCACTCCCTCTTCATCCCCGCCATGCGCTTCAAGCAGGACGCGGTGCCCGGGCTGATGATCCACATGCACTTCACCCCCACCCAGGTCGGCGACTACGAGATCGCCTGCGCCGAACTCTGCGGCTTGGGGCACTACAAGATGCACGCCGTGCTCAAGGTGGTCAGCGAACCAGACTTCGCCAAGTGGCTGGCGGAGCGAGAGGCGGAGAAACAGTAAAATCATGGCGACTTCGGAACAGGTCCACGTCCACCCCGCACCCACCGGTTTCCTCCGCAAGTACATCTTCAGCCTCGATCACAAGGTGATCGGCCTGCAGTACTACTTCCTGGCGCTGTTCTCGGTATTTCTGGGGATGGGGCTCTCCCTGCTGATGCGCATCCACCTGGTGTGGCCGGAGGCCCACCTGCCCATCTTCGGCGACATCAAGCCCGAAACCTACCTGGCGCTGCTCACCATGCACGGCACCTTCATGGTCTTCTTCGTGCTGACCACGGCGCCGCAGGGCGGCTTCGGCAATTACATGCTGCCCATCCAGATCGGGGCGCCGGACATGGCCTTCCCGGTGCTCAACATGCTCTCCTTCTGGACCACCTTCCTGGCCCTGGTGGTCATGGTGGCGGCCTTCTTCGTGACCGGGGGCGCGCCCCTGCACGGCTGGACCGGTTACGCTCCGCTGAGCGCGCTGCAATCCTCGGGTCCGGGCGAGGGCCTGGGCGCCGACCTGTGGATCACCAGCATCGCGCTGTTCTGCGTGGCCTCGATGATGGGTGCGCTGAACTTCATCACCACCACCCTGGACCTGCGGGCGCGCGGCATGTCGCTGATGCGCATGCCCCTGACCACCTGGACCTGGTTCGTGACCGCCATCCTGGGCCTGCTGGCCTTCGGCGTGCTCCTGGCCGCCGGCATCCTGCTGCTGCTCGACCGCAACGCCGGCACCAGCTTCTTCGTGCCCGGCGGGCTGGTGCTGAGCGGGCAGATCATCAATCACAAGGGCGGCTCGCCCCTGCTCTGGCAGCACCTGTTCTGGTTCTTCGGACATCCCGAGGTGTACATCGCCATCCTGCCCGGCATGGGGGTGTGCTCGCAGTTGCTCTCCACCTTCTCGCGCAAGCCCATCTTCGGCTACAAGGCGATGGTGTACGCGGTCCTGGCCATCGGGGTGCTGGGTTTCCTGGTGTG
>DATIWW010000354.1:0-7286 GCA_035519175.1 Terriglobales bacterium | reverse complement strand
ACCGTCTTCCGCGGAGGCGTGGGCCTGTTCTACGACCAGTTGCCGACCAACCAGTACGCCGACCTGATGTACAACCGGCCGACCGGCTTCGTCGGGCTCAACCCGCAGCTCATCTACGGGCAGACCTTCCTCAGCACCTTGTTCGGCGGGGTGTGCAATCGGTTCAGCACGCCCATCCCGGGCATCTCCTGCGGCATGGGCAACATCACCATCAACCCGGCTGACCCGTCCTTCAGCCCCGCCGACCAGTCCGCGGTCAGCCCCTTCGGCATGATGGCCATGGACTTCGCCAACAGCGATACCCCGTACACCCTGCAGGCCAACGCCAGCATCCAGCAGCAGGTGGGCAACCACGCGGTGCTGGAGGTGGGCTGGGTGGGATCGCAGGGCTACAACCTGCCGGTGGTGCACAACGCCAACTTCAACGACCAGTGGTTCTGCACCACCACCCCGGGTTGCGAAATCAACTCCTTCTACCCGGTCATGACGATGAGCAACCTGGGCTCCTCCACCTACAACTCGCTGATGGTGCGGTTGCGGGAGACGGGATGGCACGGGTTGAGCTTCAACGCCACCTACGTGTGGTCGAAGTCCAGCGACAACGCCTCGGTGGGCATCTTCCCGCTGCTGCCGGTGACCATGGCCAACGCCACCCGGCAGATCCAGCTCTCCGGCCTGGGCAGCCCCACCAGCCTGTGCTACGGGCTGGACCCGGTCTCGGCCCTGGGCCTGACCGGCTTCTTCGGTCCCTTGCCGGCGACCTTCCCGTGCCCGCCGGTGCCCGGGGGCCTGGTCTCGGCAGGCTCGGCGCTGACCACCACGGGAGCCGGCTTCGTCAACGTGAGCCGCTACCTGCTGCCTCAGGATCCCAACAACTTCCTGCATAACGACTGGGGCAATTCGGACTTCAACGTGCCCCACCGCTTCGTGCTGGATTACGCCTGGCAGGTCCCGGGCAAGGGTACCTGGGCGGGGAACTGGATGCTGGCGGGGGTATTCATCGCGCAGAGCGGCCAGCCCTTCACCATCTTCGCCGGACCCACCTTCGGCGAGATCGACCAGCGGGTCAACGTGGTCGGGCCGGTCACCCAGAACAACGGCAACCCCAACGCCGCCATCAGCCCCACCAACCTGGCGGTGCCGGGGACGGCCTGCTTCGCCACCACCGGCAGCGCGGTGATTTCCTCCGGGACGCTGTTCAGCGGTGTGGCGGGAACGCCCTGCACCGGCAACTCCGGGCGCAACCAGTTCACCGGGCCCAACTACTTCACCTGGAACATGGCCATCCAGAAGGGCTTCCAGGTCTTCGGGGAAGGCCATATGCTGACTTTCCGGGCGGAGTTCTACAACCTGACCGACCGGGCCAACTTCTACAACCCCATCAGCCAGCTCAGCCTGCAGGGCTATGGGGCCTGGATCCAGAACGGCGTCCTGGTTCCCAACATCAACCCGCAGTTCGGCCAGATCCTCTCGGCCAAGGACCCGCGGCAGATCCAATTCGCCTTGCGCTTCAACTTCTAACACCGGCCCTGGGACACCTGCCATCGGCCCTCCCGCCAGGGAGGGCTTTTTTTGATCGGATGATCGGGTGATTGCAGAAGGCAGAAGGCAAGAGGCAAGAGGCTAAGAGCTAAGAGCTAAGGGCTAGGAGCTAGCCGCGCTCCAGCGAGGCCACGAGGGCGTCCAAGGAGAGAGAGCGCAGGAGGTTGCGGCGCATGCCAGCCTGCACCTCGTCGGCGCGCTGGGCGGCGGCGGCGATCCAGGGGAAGTCCACCGACTCGGCCAGGCGGGCGAGCGCGGCCGCCAGATCGCGGTTGCGCACCAGCTCCGGCGTCCCCGACTTCACGAAGAGCAGGTCTTCGAGCAGGGAATAGAAGGCGCGCAGCAGGGCGTCGGTCTTCGCCTTGCCCTCGGCGCCCGCGCGATAGGCCTCGGTGACCTTGAAGAGGGCGCTGTGTTCCTCGCCGCGGACGGCGGTGGTGAGCAGGGTGAGCGCGTCCTGGCAGGCCGCGGTGTGGCGCTCCAGGTCGAAAGCCAGGGCGGCGCCGACGGCGCCTCCCGAAAGACGCGCCACCAGGGCGCGCTGCGCGGCGCTCCACTGCGGCCGCTTCTTGGCGAGGAGCTGCTCGATCTCGGCGGGCGGCAGCGCCGCCAAGGTGAGGGTGATGGAGCGCGAGCGCAGGGTGGGCAACAGCTCGCCGGGATTCTCTACCAGCAGGAAGAGGGTAGCGAACTCCGGGGGCTCCTCCAGCACCTTGAGCAGGGCGTTGGCGGCCTCTTTGAGGAAGGCGCCGTCGGTGAAGAGGTAGACGCGCTCGCGGCCTTCGCCGGGGCGGAAGTAGATGGTCTCAGTGACCCGCCGCACCTGGTCCACCTTGATCATCATCTGCGGCGGGTCGGGGGGGATGATGAGCACGTCGGGATGGGTCTGGACGAAGATGCGGGTGTCCTTCTTGTCGGCGTCGCGCAGGGCCTCGCGCGCCTCCACCGCCTCGGCGAAGCGGGCCTCCAGGTCGTCGGCCAGGGCGATGCGAGTGCAGTTGGCACAGCGGCCGCAGAAGTCGGCGAGGCCGCCCTGGATCTTTGGCTCCAGGCAGTTCAGGGCCTTGGCGATCATCTGCGCCAGGGTGTACTTGCCGGCGCCCGGCGGGCCCGCCAGGATCAGGGCGTGGGGCAGGCGCTTGCGGGCGAGCATCTCGCGGATGCGCTGGACGGCATCGGAGTTGCCGTAGAAATCCTGGAAGCCCATCCGTGAGTCCTCCAAGGCAAAAAGAAAAAGTCAAAAGGCAAAAACCCGCTAGCTCTTCGACAACAGGCGTTTCTCGACCTCCGCCACGATCTCGGGATGGACCACGTCGGCGGGGCGGCGCGCGTCCACCAGGAAGACGCGCGCGGGCTCGCGGCGGGCGATGGCCAGGTAAGCGTCGTGCACGCGCTGGAAGAAGGCCCGGCTCTCCTGCTCGAAGCGGTTCTCGTCCTGCTCGCTGGAGCCCTCGCGGGCCAGGTTGCGGCGGCGCGCCCGGGCCACGCTGGCTTCCACCTCCGAATCCATCAGGATGGTCAGGTCGGGCTGCAGGCCGCGGCAGAGTTCGCGATGCAGGGCGAGCACCACTTCGCTGCCCAGCTTGCGACCGCCCCCCTGGTAGGCCTCGGAGGAGTCGGTGAAGCGGTCGCAGAGCACGAAGCGGCCGGCCTCCAGGGCGGGGCGGATGACCTCGTCGATGTGCTGGGCACGGGCCGCGAACATGAGCGCCAGCTCGGCGCGCGGCGACAGTCCTGCGGTGCGCGAGTCCAGGATGACCCCGCGGATCTTCTCGCCCGCCGGGGTGCCGCCGGGCTCGCGCGTGACCACCACCTCGTGCCCCTGGGCCCGCAAGACCTCCGCCAGGCGGCCGAGCTGGGTGCTCTTGCCGCAGCCGTCCAGTCCTTCGATGGTGATGAACTTCCCGCGCGCGCGCCCCACCGCGAAATCATATCACCCGGCCCCGGCTCCACCTTGGAGCGGTGGCGCGGGCGGGCGCTTGTGCTAGACTCCCCTGCCGCGGTCCCGGCTGGGTTGGCCTGCCGGGGAAGGGGGCCGCATGCGCCTCGGGGATTCCATCGACGACTACTGCTCGCGCTGCCAGCTCTCCACCGACCACGCGGTGGTGGCCATGGTGGGCGAGGAGGTCAAGAAGGTGCGCTGCGGGACCTGCGGCCACGAGCACAACTACCGCAAGAACCGCGGCGGCAAGCAGCCCCTGAGCAAGCAGCAAGCCTTCGACCGGATCCTGGCCAGCCTCAGCGACCAGATCCCGGGCGGGCCGCCCAAAAGCAAGAAGTAGGCGTGGCCGGAAAAGAATCGTGAGGAGGAGTCGAATGCGTCTGTCCCGCTCGATCCGGTGGCAATTGGTCCTGGCGGTCCTGGTGCTGGCGTGCGCGCCGGGCTGGAGTTCCAACCCGCTGGCGCGCAAGGCGCCGCCCACCATCACGGTGGCGCTGGACGCCACCGACGCTCCCCGCAAGATCCTGCACGCCAAGCTGGTGATCCCCGCCGGCCCAGGCGCGCTCACTCTCTACTATCCCAAGTGGCTGCCCGGGGAGCATGGGCCCACCGGACCCATCGTCAACCTGGCCGGGCTGAAGCTCTCCGCGGGCGGCCGCGAGATCCCCTGGCGGCGTGACCTGGACGATATGTACACCTTCCACTGCCAGGTGCCCAAGGGAGCCACCTCGGTGGAGGTCGCCCTCGACTTCCTGCTGCCCGACGCGACCTCGGGCTTCTCCTCCGGCGCCTCGGCCAGTTCGGAGCTGGCGGTGATCAACTGGAACCAGGTGGTGCTCTATCCCGCGGGCTGGCCGGCGGCGGAGTTGACCTACGTAGCCAGCCTGCAGTTGCCGCCGGGCTGGAAGTTCGGGACGGCGCTGCCCGTGGCCAAGGAGGAGTCGTACGCCATCGAGTTCCAGCCGGCCTCGCTGGTCACGCTGATCGATTCCCCGGTCATCGCGGGAGCGCACTTCCGCGAGATCGCGCTTTCGCCCGGGCAGGAGCCGCAGCACTTCCTCGATCTGGTGGCCGACGCCGATGCCGACCTGGCCATCACGCCGCAACAGGAGGCCGACTACCGGCAACTAGTGGCCGAGACGGGAGCGCTGTTCGGCGCCCGCCACTACCGCGACTACCACTTCCTCTACACCCTGAGCCAGTACACCGCGCACTTCGGGCTGGAGCACCACGAGTCCAGCGACGACCGCACCTTCGAGCGCGTCTTCCTCGACAGCGACGAGTTCAAGGTCTCCGCCGGGCTGCTGCCGCACGAGTTCACGCACTCCTGGAACGGCAAGTTCCGGCGTCCCGCCGGCCTGGCCACCCCCGACTACCAGCAGCCCATGAAGGGCGAGTTGCTGTGGGTGTATGAGGGCCTGACGCAGTACCTGGGCAACCTGCTGACCGCGCGCAGCGGGCTGTACACGCCGGAGGAGTACCGCGACCACCTGGCCTCGCTGGCGGCCTACCTGGACCACGAGCCCGGGCGCACCTGGCGCAACCTGCAGGACACCGCCGACGCCGCGCAGGTGCTCTACGGCTCGCCCGCGGCCTGGGAGTCGTGGCGCCGCTCCACCGACTTCTATGACGAGAGCGTGCTCATCTGGCTGGACGTGGACACCACCATCCGCCGCGAGAGCCACGGGCAGAAGTCGCTCGACGACTTCTGCCATCTCTTCCACGGCGCTCCCAGCACCGGCCCCGAGGTCAAACCCTACAGCTTCGACGACGTGGCCGCGGGCCTGAACCGGGTGGTGCCTTACGATTGGAAGAGCTTCCTGCGCGAGCGCCTGGAGAGCCACGGGCCGGGAGCGCCGCTGGGCGGGATCGGGGCCAGCGGCTGGCGCCTGGTCTATACCGACCAGATGTCGCCGCTGCAAGGCGCCGCCGAGCGCGTGCGGCATTTCACCGACGTCCAGTACTCGCTGGGCTTCTGGCTGAACCGCGAGGGCGTGCTGGGGGACGTGATCCCGGGGATGCCGGGGGCGCAGGCGGGCCTGGCGCCGGGCATGAAGGTGGTCGCGGTCAACAGCCGGCAGTACTCGCCGGCGGTGCTGCACGAGGCCATCCGCGCCGCCAAGGGCTCCGGCCAGCCCATCGAGCTGCTGGCGGTCAACGATGGCTACTACAAGACCTTCCGCCTCGACTACCATGAGGGCGAGAAGTATCCCCACCTGGTGCGCGACGAGTCGAAACCCGACCTGCTCAGCGACATCATCAAGCCGCACGCAGAGCGGGTGGCGGGAGGCGCGCAGCAGTAAGGAAGCCGATGTACTTCGAGCAGTTCTATCTGGGATGCCTGGCGCATGCCTCCTACCTGCTGGGATCGGGCGGAGAGGCGGTCGTGGTCGATCCGCAGCGCGACGTGGAGCTCTACCTCAAGGCCGCCGCCGAGCACGGCCTGGCCATCCGCCACATCTTCGAGACCCACCTGCACGCCGACTTCGTCTCCGGGCACAAGGAATTGGCCGAGCGCACCGGGGCCACCATCTACATCGGCGCGCGCGCGGGCGCGAAGTTCCCGCATTGCGGCGTGGGCGACGGTTTCGAGCTGGGAGTCGGCGAGATCACCCTGGGCGTGCTCGAGACCCCCGGCCACACTCCCGAGAGCGTCTGCGTGACCGTGACCGACCCGGCCGGCGCAGTCCGGCCTTGGGCGGTGCTGACCGGGGACACGCTCTTCATCGGCGACGTGGGCCGGCCGGATCTCTCGAAGACCCACACCCCGGCGGAGCTGGCCGGGCTGCTCTACGACAGCCTGCACCAGAAGCTGCTGCGCCTGCCCGACGCCACCCAGGTCTATCCCGCGCACGGCGCGGGCTCGCTGTGCGGGCGCAGCATGCGCGCGGAGCGCGTCTCCACCATCGGCACCGAGCGCCTCACCAACTACGCGCTGCAGATCGGGAGCCGCGAAGAATTCGTGCGCAGCATGATCGCGAACCTGCCGGCGCGCCCCGATTATTTTCTCCAGGACGCCGAGATCAACCGCCAGGGTGCGGCCGCGCTCGGTGAGCTGCCGGCGCTCACCGCCATCCCCGCCGCGCGGCTGAAGGCGATACTCGAAGGCGGCGCGCTCGTGCTCGACGTCCGCTCCCCGGAGCAGTTCGCCGCCGGCCACGTGCCCGGGTCGGTGAACATCGGCCTGGGCGGGCAGTTCGCCTCCTGGGCGGGGACGGTGCTCGGCCTGGCCGCGCGCCCGGTGCTGGTGGCCGCCTCCCGCGAGCAGGTGGACGAAGCGCGCATGCGCCTGGCGCGCGTGGGCATCGACGCCGAGGCCGACTATCTCGAGGGTGGGATCGCGGGCTGGCAGCAGGCCGGCTTTCCGCTGGCTCAGACTCCGCAGATGACGGTCTCCGAACTGCGCGGGCGCCTGGACCGGGAGGTGGATGTCCTCGACGTGCGCCGCGAGCCGGAGTGGCAGGCGGGGCACATCCAGGGCGCGGAGTTGTGGCCGGTGGACCGCTTTGGCAGCGAGCTGCCGCCGCTGCGCCGCGACCGTCCCATCGCCGTGCACTGCCAGGGCGGCTACCGCAGCATGATCGCCTGCAGCCTGCTGGAGAAGGCCGGCTACGACAACGTGATCAACGTGGTGGGCGGTTTCGACGCCTGGCAGGCGGCGGGGCTCCCCCAGGAGTTAGGAGTTTGTAGTTAGGAGTTTCGCGCCGCGCGCGCTCCCTTGCCCCGTCGCTGCGCTCCGGGCCGGTCGCGCGCGCTCCCTTGGCCCGTCGCTGCGCTCGCGGCCGGTCGCGCGGGGTCGAGA
>DATIWW010000353.1:0-4882 GCA_035519175.1 Terriglobales bacterium | reverse complement strand
CCGGATGCCCTTTCATGAACACCACATTCCCGAGGGTTGAGGGAATACTATCACGGGGCGATAGACCCCTTGAGTAGCGGCCCGGATGCGTGGCGGGAGGGTGGTTGCGGGCTGCCTCGTGTCAGCGCATTAGACGCCGTTGCCGCGGGCCGGGTTGCGGGATATTTCTTTTCCCGGCTCTCACCACAGCGGTCCTGGCGCTCACGAACCATCCTCCAGAGGCATCTAAGGGTACTAGGTAGGAAGAAGGACATGAAGACCGGACTCAACACCGTGCTCGATCCCACCCGGCGCAGCCGCGAAGTGGAGGACTTCGAGGCCTGCCTGCGCCGCAAGGTCGTCGGCCAGGACGACGCCATCGCCAAGGTCACCGCCGTCTACCAGACCTTCCTGGCGGGGCTGAACCCGCCGGGCCGCCCGGTCGGCAACCTCTTGTTTCTGGGACCCACGGGCTCGGGCAAGACCCGGGTGGTGGAGGTCATGGCCGAGGCCCTCTTCGGCGACCCCCGCGCCATGCTCAAGATCGACTGCGCCGAGTTCCAGCACAGCCACGAGATCGCCAAGCTCATCGGCTCGCCCCCGGGCTACCTGGGCCACCGCGAGACCCATCCCCTGCTGACCCAGGAGTCGCTCAACCAGTGGCACAGCGACAAGCTGCGTCTTTCGCTCCTCCTCTTCGACGAGGTGGAGAAGGCCTCCGACGCCCTCTGGCAACTGCTGCTGGGCATCCTGGACAAGGCCACGCTCACCTTGGGCGACAACCGCCGCGTGGACCTCTCCCACTGCCTCATCTTCCTGACCTCCAATTTGGGGGCCGCGGAGATCAATGGCCTGGTGGAAAGCGGCCTGGGCTTCGGGCAGAAGAGCGTGGATGGCGAAGCCCGCCTCGACGACCGGACTACGCGCGCCGCCCTGGAAGCCGCGCGCCGCAAGTTCTCCCCCGAGTTCCTGAACCGCATCGACAAGGTGGTGGTCTTCCAGCGCCTGCGCCCCGGGCACCTGGAGCGCATCCTGGAGATCGAATTGGGCATGGTGCAGCAGCGCATCCTGCAGGCCGCGGGGGAGCGCCAGTTCGTCTTCCGCTGCACGCCGCAGGTGAAGCGCTTCCTGATCGAGCAGGGCACCGATCCGCGCTATGGCGCCCGCCACCTCAAGCGCGTCATCGAGCGCGACGTGGTCTTCCCGCTCTCCAACCTGCTGGCCACCGGCCAGGTACGCATGGGCGACTTCATCCGCGTGGAGCTGGACGGGCGCGGCGCCCTCAGCTTCGTCAAGGAAGCCGAAGGGGTCATGGTCCCGCTGCTGGAGAAGTTCGGGGAAGAGTGGGCTCCCTCCGCGGCTGCCGGGCGCGCCTCCCGCGGGGCCGCCGCCGGCGCCGGTTCTCCCGGCACCCGCAAGTAGAGCGTCGCCATCCCTCGGAGTAGAATCCAGAGGTGGGGTTGCACGCTGGGCGCTTGATTGCGCCCCCCGGGGAGGGACTATGAGACGCCATCCGCTGCGCAAGCGTTCCCTGGTGCTGTTTCTAGCCAGCCTGTTCTTCGCGGTGGAATCGGTGGCGGTGGCGGCTGCGCCCGAATTGCCCAATCCCGGCCGCGTCTCCTACAGCAAGGACCAGCAGCACCAGCTCGGCCTGCAGGCCTCGCAGGAGGTCTACAAGCAGATGCCGGTGCTGCCCGACTCCAGCCCCGTGACCCAGTACGTGCAGCAGTTGGGGCGCAAGCTGCAAGCAGTCATCCCGCAGCAGGATTCCTGGCCCTACGAGTTCCACGTGGTGCAGCAGAAGGAGATCAACGCCTTCGCCCTGCCCGGCGGGCCCATCTTCATCAACGTAGGCACCATCACCGCCGCCGACAACGAGGCCCAGCTGGCTGGGGTGATGGCCCACGAGATGTCCCATGTCTACATGCAGCACTCCATCAAGCAAGCGGAGAAGGAGCAACTGGCGCAGGGGCTGGCGGGCCTGCTGGGGGCGCTGATCGGCAACTCCGGCGGCCTGGTGGGCAGCCTGGCGCAGGCCGGCATCCAGATCGGCGGCGGCATGGTCATGCTCAAGTACTCGCGCAACGACGAGGCCCAGGCCGACTCCGTAGGCGCCATCATCATGTACAAGGCCGGCTACGATCCTCGCGCCTTGCCCGCCTTCTTCCAGAAGCTGGAGCAGCAGGGGGGGCAGCCGCCGCAGTTCCTCAGCGACCACCCCAATCCCGGAAACCGCGTGGCCGCCATCGACCAGGAGATCACCGGCTGGCCCGCGAAGAAGTTCCTGGCTTCCAGCCAGGGCTTCGCGCTCGTCCGGCAGCAGGCCCAGGGAGTGAAGGCCTACAGCGCGCAGGAGATCGCCGACGGCGCCAAGCAGGGCCTGTGGGCGCGGCAGAACGCGCAGGGCGGCGCCGCCGTCCCCGCCGGGCAGCCCGCGGGGCAGCCGGCCCCCTCCGCCGGCACCGCGGCCCCCAGCGCCGGCTCGGTCATGCCCAGCGGCTCCTTCACCACCCTGAACAACAGCGTGCT
Source organism: Terriglobales bacterium (assembly GCA_035519175.1). Taxonomy (GTDB): domain Bacteria; phylum Acidobacteriota; class Terriglobia; order Terriglobales; family Acidobacteriaceae; genus DASPRL01. The sequence goes on along the minus strand of DATIWW010000353.1, from coordinate 2,374 downwards.
CTCCATGAAGTACCCCGACAACTGGCAGGTCACGCAGAGCGACGGCGGGCTCACCATCGCTCCCGCGGCCGGGATCTCGCAGAGCGCCGTCTCCTACGGCGTGATGCTGGGCGGCTACCAGCCCCGCAACAGCAGTGGGGACGCGCTGGGCAGCGGCACCCAGGAGCTGGTTTCCGTCCTTACCCAGAACAATCCTGGGCTGCAGGCCACCGGCCCGGGAGACGACATTCGCGTCAACGGGGTGGCGGGCAAGTCGGTGGAGATGAGCGGAGCCTCACCCCTGGCCGGCCCCGACGGCAAGCCCCTGCGCGAGCGCGACTGGCTGGTCACCCTCGTGCGCAGCGATGGCACCCTGCTCTTCCTGATCTTCACCGCCCCGGAGAAGGACTTCGACCAGTTGCAGCGCAGCGCCTTCGGGCCCATGCTGCGCAGCGTGAAACTCAACTGAAGTACTCAGTACTCAGAAAAAACCAAAGGCCGGCTCCCCGCCGGCCTTGCTCTTCTAGAAACTAGAAACGAGAAACTAGAAACTGGTCCTTCAGCCTTTCTTCAATTCTACGAGCACCTGGCGCGCAATCTCCTTCAGGGTCTCGAAGACGCCGACGCCCTGGAAGGCCACCGCTTCGAAGACGGGCTCGCCCTTCCTGACCAGCTCCTTCTTCAGATGCTCCACCGGCAGCACGTTGGGCAGGTCGCGCTTGTTGAGCTGCAGCACGTAAGGGATCTTGGCAAAGTCGTAGCCGTATTCCTTGAGGTTCTCGTGCAGGTTGTCCAGGGCCTCGATGTTGGCGTCCATGCGCTCTTCCTGGGAGTCGGCCACGAACACCACCCCGTCCACGCCTCGCAGGATGAGCTTGCGGCTGGCCTCGTAGAACACCTGCCCGGGCACGGTGTAGAGGTGGAAGCGGGTCTTGAAGCCGCGCACCGTTCCCAGGTCCAGGGGCAGGAAGTCGAAGAAGAGGGTGCGGTCGGTCTCCGTGGCCAGGGAGATCATCTTGCCCTTCTGCTTCTCGGCGGTCTTGTCGTAAACCACCTGCAGATTGGTCGTCTTGCCGCCCAGGCCGGCGCCGTAGTAGACGATTTTGCAGTTGATCTCGCGTGCCGCGAAGTTGATGAAGCTCAAGCCTAGCCTCAATCGGGCGCGCAACGATCGCGGGGGGCAGGCGTCACGCGCGGGGATTCCGACCAGTTCCTGGGGGTAGCCATTGTTTTATATCACACCGCTGGGGTCTCGGAAAGCGCGCGGAACCGGCCCTGCTACTGCCCCGCCGCGCCCCTCAGCGGGTGCGCGCGGGCAGAGGATAATAGCCGCCCTTGGCGTAGACCAACAGGTCGGGGCGGTGCACCCGCACCTCGATGGAGCGATAGGTGTTGGCCACGCTGCCCGACGAGGTGTAGCCCAAGGTGTACTGGTTGCGCGCCACCTCGGTCACCCGGGCATAGGCCGCCTCGATGGCGTCGCGGGTGAACTCGGCGAACACCTGCCCGCCGGTGGCCGAGGCGTAGCTGGGGAGGATGTTGCCGTAGCCCATGCGGGGAACGTGAATCTTGCCCAGCGTGTCATAGGCGGGGATGGCCGCCGCGTCCACTCCGATGGCGTAGACCGAGACCTCGTCGGAGAGCAGCACTTTGAGGACCTGGCCGTAACTGGCGTGGCTGCCCTGCTCCGCTCCGTCGCTGATGACGAAAATGATCTTGCGGCGCCCCTTGTCGCGCTTGGCCAGGTCCTGGGCCGCCTCCAGGATGGCGTCATTGAGCACGTAGGCCTCGCGCGAGTAACTCTGCACCGGCGGCCGGCCTGGATCCACCGGCATGCCGTTCACGGTGGGGCCGGCGGCCATGGGCCCGCTGATCACCGGCACGCCTCCCGTCCTCCCCGTGCGCCGCGAGCGCTTCAAGCCGGCCTCGATCTGCTGGCTGGCGCTGGTGAAGTCCTGGGCCTGGCTCACCGAGCTGCCGTAGGTGTAGATGGAGACCTCGTCGTAGGGACTGAAGGCCCCCACCAGCGCCGGCAGGGTCTCGTTCACCTTGCGCATCACCGTGTCGGAGAGGTTCAGGTCCAGCACGATCGCCACCGACAGCGGGAAGGGGTCGCTGGTGAAGAACTTGATGGGCTGCTGGTTGCCGTCCTCAAGGACCGAGAAGTCTTCCTTGGTCAGCCCTTCCACCAGCCGTCCGTCGGAGTCCCGCACCGTCACCGGCACCACCACGTAATTCACCGTCTTGATGAAGATGTACAGTTGTTCCTGGCCGCTTCCGGGCAGCGGCGTGGCGCCCCCGGGGGGCACGGTGGTGACGGTGGCAGGCGGCGCGGCCTGGGTCGCGGCCGGAGGGGCGGTGGCGCCCGTGGGGAAGGGGGAAGGGGCCGGCTTGG
>DATIWW010000352.1:0-3476 GCA_035519175.1 Terriglobales bacterium | reverse complement strand
TTCCTCACGGAAGACCCCGAACTCATCAAACGCCAGCTTGCCGGCGAAGACCTACCCTGGGACACCAAGAACCCAGCCAACAACCCCAAGCTGCGCGACGACATCTCCACCGACGAGATCACCCCCGCCCACTACTGCTTCTACTTCGACCAGACGCTGGGCGAGATCCCCTATCTTGGTCTGAAGTGCGGTGGGGAACTGCCGGTGGGCCGTGGCGACGTGAAGAAGGGCGGCTTCGTCTGCGCCGTCAGCGGCAAGCGCCGCGGCAAGGGCTCCAGCCGCGAGCAATCGCCCTACGCCGAGATGTGCGCCGGCATCCGGGTGGTCATCGCCGAGAACGTGGAGCGCATCTACAAACAGAATTGCCAGAACCTGGGCCTGCTGACTTCCACCAACTTCGCCCTCATCGACAAGATGCGCGCCGGCGAGGAGATTCCGCTGAGCGAGTTCACCACCGGCGAAGACGAGATTACTCGCCAGGTCATCGAGTACGGCGGCCTCTTTCCCTTCAACGTGGCGCGGCTGCAGAAGAAGGTCTCCCTGCCGCCCATCCAAACCGCCAAGCGTCCCATGACCCTGGCGGAGAAGATCTTCGCCCGCCACATGGTGAACGAGAGGGGAGAAGTGGGCGTGCCCGCGGTGCAGCCCGGCGACACCGGCTTCGCCCGCGCCGACCTGCGCTTCAGCCACGAGTACGTCACGCCCATGGCAGCCATCTTCTTCGAGCACTATGTGGGCAAGGACGCTCCGGTCGACGATCCCTCCAGCATCCTCTTCTTCCGCGACCACCTGACCTTCCTCGACGAGGTCATCTCCGAGGAGAAGAAGAAGCTGGGCCTGCTCGACCTGGCCACCCAGCTCAAGCTCAAGCAGGAGGACTTTGCCAAGCGCCAGGGCATCAAGCTGCATGGCGAACTCAAGGACCGCAAGGGCAGCGAGGGCATCTGCCACTCCCTGGTGCTCGAGAGCTACGCCCTGCCGGGGCAGCTCAACGTCGGCTCGGATTCCCACACCCCGCATGTGGGCGCGGTGGGCTGCGTGGCCTTCGGCATCGGCACCACCGACGTCTTCAACGGTTGGATCACCCGCGATGTGCGCGTCAAGGTGCCGGAGTCGGTGAAGGTGGTGGTGCGCGGCAAGAAGCACCCCAACGTCACCGCCAAGGATTTCATCCTGAAGATCCTCAGCCTCGACTACGTGCGCAGCGGCAAGGCCCTGGCCAAGGTGATGGAGTATGCCGGAGAGGCCATCGAAGAACTGAGCGTGGACGAGCGCGCCACCATGACCAACATGGCCGCCGAGATCGGGGGCTTCACCGGCATCGTCGCCCCTGACCGCAAGGTGGTCGAGTTCCTGGTGGAGCGCCGCGGCATGCAGCGCAGCAAGGCCGAGGCTCTGATCCAGGGCCTGACCAGCGATTCCAGCGCCGAGTACGCCCACGTCATCGAGTTGGACGCCGCCGAGATCACGCCCATGGTGGCCACGCCCGGCGATCCCGGCAACGGCAAGTATGTGCGCGAGCTGGCCGAGCCCGTCCCCGTGGAGATCGCCTACGGCGGCACCTGCACCGCCGGCAAGAACGAGGACATGGACATGTACGCGCGGGTGCTGGCCGACGCCCTGCGCCAGGGCAAGCGCGTGGCCCCATCCACCAAGTTCTACATCCAGTTCGGCTCGCAGGAGACCCGCGACTACTGCGTCCGCAAGGGGTACCTGGACATATTCAAGCAGGCGGGCGCGGTGGTGATCGAGCCCAGTTGCGGCGCCTGCATCAACGCCGGGCCGGGAGTCTCCACCCGCAACGACCAGGTGGTGATCAGCGCCCAGAACCGCAACTTCCCCGGCCGCAGCGGCCCCGGGCAGATGTACCTGGCCAGCCCCCTGACCGTGGCCGCCAGCGCCGTCGCCGGGCGCATCGTCGAGTACGAGCCGGCGGAAGAGCGCGAACTGGCCGGGGCTCGGAAGTGACGCGGGCCTTTGCGGTTTGCGGTTCGGCAGGGGGTTTTGTAGAATACAGAGTTTTCAAGCGCAGGCCTGACCTGCTCTAGAGGGGAACGGAGAAACCCAGCTTATGGCATACGTGATCGCGGAACCCTGCATCGGCACCAAGGACACGGCCTGCGTGGACGCCTGCCCGGTGGACTGCATCCATCCCAAGAAGGACGAAGAGAAGCACGCCACCGAGGAGATGCTCTACATCGATCCGGTGGAGTGCATCGATTGCGGCGCTTGCGTGCCCGTCTGCCCGGTGTCGGCCATCTTCGCTCTCGACGACCTGCCGGAGAAGTGGAAGGCCTTCGCCGAGCGCAACGCCAAGTACTACGGCCGCTAGCCACCGGTCCATTTCCAACGCGCACCCCCCACGGTGCGCGTTCTGTTTTGCCATGGACATCGAAGCCATCCGCGAGCACTGCCTGTCGCTGCCCCACGTCACCGAGAAGGTGCAGTGGGTGCGCGACCTGGTCTTCAAGGTGGGCGGCAAGATGTTCTGCGTCATGAACCTGGAGCCCCAGCGCGGCGAGGTCGTCCTCTCCTTCAAGGCCAGTGACGAGGAGTTCATCGAGTTGCAGGAGATCGAAGGTGTGGTGCCCGCGCCCTACATGGCGCGCGCCAAGTGGGTGGCACTGCAGCAGCGCAATATCCTCCCGGCCCTGGAGCTGAAGCGCCTGCTGGGCTCGGCCCGCGACCTTGTCGTTGCCACTCTGCCCAAGAAGGTCCAGCAGGAGCTCTCGGGAGCGTCTCCCAGGCCCTCGCGCAAGCGTCCGGCCAAGGGCAAGCGCGCGCGGGCGCGGCGGTAAGGCCGCCCTTTCCATCGTTCCAGCCCTCAATTAGAATCGAGAGTTTGAGTCAGCGGCTCGAGCGCTCGCCGATGCCCGGCGGGAGGTGCGCGTGAAGCAGTCCGAGGCGATCGTGCTGCGCAGCTATCCTCTGCGCGAGGCCGATCTGCTGGTGAGCTTCTTCACCCGCGCCGAAGGCAAACTGCGGGGCGTGGCCCGTTCCGCCAAGAAGTCCAAGCGGCGCTTCGGCGGGGCCCTGGAGCCGCTGACCTGGGTGCGGGTCTTCTGGGAGGACCGGGAAGGGCAGGAGCTGGCGCGGCTGGACTCCTGCGAGATCCTGGAGTCGCCCCTGGCCACCCAGGTGGACTATCCACGGGCCGTGGCCCTGGAGCACGTGGCCGAGGTCCTGGAGGAGTTGCTGCCGGAGCGCGAGGCCAACGACGCCGTCTTTCGCCTGGCCCTCTCGGTGCTGGAGCAGTTGCGCGGCTCGAATATCTGGATGCCGGTCACGTACTTCGACCTGTGGATGGCGCGGCTGGTGGGCCTGCTGCCGGAGCTGGGTGAGTGCCTCAAGTGCGGCCGCAGCCTGAACGGGAGCCGGGCGTGGTTTCACGCCCTGGCCGACGGCCTGATGTGCGCCGAGCACAAGCGCCTGGCGTCCTCGGAGATGTCGGCGGAGTCGCGGGCGCTGGCGGCCGG
>DATIWW010000351.1:0-3201 GCA_035519175.1 Terriglobales bacterium | reverse complement strand
TGGCGACCCTCTGCCGGCGCGAGAAGCTGTGGCTGCACGTGGACGGCGCCTATGGCGCCGCCGCCATCTTCTCCGACCGCCACCGCGAGCTGGTGCGCGGCATCGAGCAGGCGGACTCCATCACCATCGACCCACACAAGTGGCTGGCCATGCCCTTCGCCGCGGGGGTGGTGCTCACCTCGCATCCGGAGAGCCTGCAGGCGGCCTTCGCCGTAGCCACGCCCTACATGCCGCGGGTGGCGGGGACGCAACTGCTGGACAACTTCAAGGTGAGCGCGCAGTGGTCGCGGCGCATGAACTCGCTCAAGTTCTGGCTGACGCTGCGGGTGCACGGCCGCCTCGCCTACGAGGAGCTGATCGACCGGCAGCTCAAGCTGGCGGCGGGCTTCGCCGCCTGGGTGCGGCGCTCGGAGGATTACGAACTGGCGCTGGAGCCGCAGTTGCCCATCGTGAATTTCCGAGTGAAGGGCGGGAGCGAGGAAGAGGTCGCGGCCGCCAATGCCGCGGTGGTGGAGGCGGTGACGCGCGACGGGCGGCAGTGGATCTCGCTGACCCGGGTCAACGGGCGCAGCGTGATGCGCATGATGGTGATCAGCTACCTGACCGGGGAGAGCAACCTGAAGCAGCTCCAGGAGGCGCTGGCGCGGGCTGCCGAGGCGGAGACGGCGCGCACCCGCGCGCGGTGACAACGGCGGTTGCTTTCCCGCGAGCCAGCCTCGACAATTGAGGGGTCGGCCTCTGCCGTCGCCATGTCCCCTGCTCGAACGCGCGCGCGCCGCCTGCTTGCCCGGCCGGGGCGACGGCTGCTCCCGGTCCTCGGCCTGCTGCTGACGCTGGCGGCGGCCGGGCTGCCCGCGCAGAACATCCACAGCGCCGACCATGGCTCCAGCACGAGTCCTTTTCCCAGCCTGAGCGCGCAGGAGCTGGTGCGGCGCGCCGCGCAGGCCGACCTGAAGGAAGAGGAGCCTCCCCACTACCAGATGTACCGGGCGCAGCGGGAACTGCAAACCGGCACGCGGGTGACCTTGCGGGTAGAGACCCCTCAAGGCCCGGTGGGACGCCTGCTCCTGCTCGACGGCCGCCCGCTCACCGCGGACGAACTCGCGGAAGTGGAGAAGGACCAGCAGCGCATCTTGCGCGATCCCGCCTGGGTCAGCAAAGACCAGAAGCAATACAAGGAGGAGTCGGAGCGGCGGCGGCGGGCCCTGGAGGCCCTGCCCGACGCCTTCCTCTACCAGTACGACGGGGTGGAACCCGACGGGCTGGTGCGCATCCGGTTCCAACCCAACCCCAAGTTCGAGCCGACCTTCCGCGAGGGCCAGGCCTTTGCCGGCATGGACGGGCAGGTGTGGATCGATCCCAGGGCAGAACGCGTGGTGCGCATCCACACGCAACTGTTCCGCGACGTGGATTTCGGCTGGGGGATCATCGGGCGGCTGTACAAGGGCGGGCACATCGAGATCGAGAACGGGCGCATCCCCGACGGCACCTGGCGGGTGACCCGCATCGACGTGGACCTGAGCTACCGCATCCTGTTCAGCAAGCGGCGCACGCAGCAGAAGGTCACCTACTCGGACTTCCAGGCGGTGCCCGCCACGCTGAGCCTGGAACAGGCGGTGGCATTGCTGCGGCAACACGCAGCCGCGAACGGGGGAAGGTAACGCATGCTCGAGGCGCTGCGGGAGGCGCTGGAGCGGCCGTGGCGCCCGCTGTCGCGGCCGGCGCTGGCGGCGTGGCTGGTCTTCTACGCGCTCTTCCTGCTGTACGCGCTGGCGGCGCGCGGCGGCTACCTCTTCATCGACAACGTGAACCTGGTGGTGCACGAGGGCGGGCACGCCCTGTTCGGCTGGTTCGGAGAGACGCTGGGCCTGATGGGCGGGACGCTCTTCCAGTTGCTGGTGCCGCTGCTCTTGGCGACCTATTTCTTCTTCCAGCGTCAGACGGCGGCCACCGCTTTCTGCTCCTTCTTTTTCTTCGAGAACTTCCTGCCCATCGCCACTTACATGGCGGACGCGCGGGCGCAGCAGTTGCCGCTGGTGTCGATCGGCGGCGGGGAGGACGTGGAGCACGACTGGTTCGTCATGCTCTCGCGGGTGGGGCTGCTGCAGTGGGACACGCGCCTGGCCTTGGCGGTGCGGCTGCTGGGCTGGGCGGGAATGCTGGCGACGGTGGGATGGCTGGCATGGCGGACGCGGGCGGCGGAGCGCTCCTGAGGCGGCGGGGCAGCCGTACCTCCGCCCGCCGGCATCCAAGAGGCAGGGACGGGACTTGCCCGCGGCATGGCGGGCGGCTACTGTAATCGCAGGGCGTCACTTCCGATGAGACTGGAGCCGAGGACGGGCAGGTGCGGTGGACGGCTTGCCTTCTGGGCGGCCGTGGCGGGCATGGCGGCGTCGCTCAGCCTGCCGGCGCGCCCGCAAGAAGACCGGTCGCCGCGCTGCGTGCCGCCGCAGAGCGCGGCCCAGGCTCCTCCTCCGACCTCGGCTTCGCCCGTTCCGTCGCAGAACCTCAACCCGCCGGCGAGTCCAGCGCCGGCAGCGACGCCGGCTCCCGCCGCGACGGCGCCCGCGGCGCCTGTCGTGCCCCCGGGAAGCCGCAAGCTGGGAGCCGAGGTGGACGTGGGCGGCCAGCCGGCATGGACCGACACCGGCCTGGACATCCAGCCCGGCGACAAGGTGACGGTCACCGCATCCGGGCAGGTGAGCTACACCGGCAAGAGCTGCGGGCCGGAGGGCCTGCCGCGGGGCTGGCTGGACCTGATCCGCTCGCTGCCCGTGAATGCGGCGGGCACAGGCGCGCTCATCGGCAAGATCGGTGGCGACGACAACGAGGTGCCCTTCCTGCTGGGCGCGAGCAAGGAGATCACCGCCGCCCATGGCGGGCGCCTCTACCTGGGCCTGAATCAGACGGGCAACGATAGCGCCGAGGGCAGCTTCCACGCCAAGATCTCGATCGCGCCGGGGAAAGCGGCGGGCGCGGGCCCAGCGGCGGCGGCGGTCAAACTCGATCCCGAGTTGCTGCGCCAGATCCCGCGGCGGGTGGTCGACGCCCAGGGCAGTCCCGGCGACATGGTCAACTTCCTGCTGGTGGGCACGGAAGACAAGGTGACCGCGGCCTTTGAGGCGGCCGGCTGGGTGCAGGTGGACCGCACCAACCAGGAGGCGGTGCTGCACGCGGTGCTGGCCACGCTCAGCAAGGAAG
>DATIWW010000350.1:0-2081 GCA_035519175.1 Terriglobales bacterium | reverse complement strand
TAAGAGGCGCTCGCAAAGGGTGTCAAACCCGCCTCTCCGTTACAATAGCGGCCGATGCAAGCGGTCGCCATCATTCCCGCGCGCCTGGCCTCCAAGCGGCTGTCTGGCAAGGTGCTGCGCCCGATCGCCGGGCGCCCTATGCTGGCCCACGTTTACGAGGCGGTGCGCGCCGCCTCCGGGGTGGCCGAGGTCATCGTGGCCACCGACTCCGAGGAAGTCCTGGCGCTCTGCCGGAAGAAGGGCTGGAGCGCGCGCCTCACCTCGGCCCAGCACAACAGCGGCACCGAGCGCGTGCACGAGGTCTCGCAGTCACTCGCGGCCGACCTCTACCTCAATGTCCAGGGGGATGAGCCCTTGGCCCGCCCCGAGCACGTGGCCGCGCTGCTGGCCCTGATGCAGGACCCGGCCATCCCGGTGGGCACGCTCAAGACCCGCGCCGCCGCCCACGACGTGGTGAACCCCAACGCGGTCAAAGTTGTGACCGACGCCGCCGGCCGCGCCCTCTACTTCTCCCGCTCCACCATACCGTACGACCGCGACGGCATCGAAGAGATCCGCTATTACAAGCACCTGGGCTTCTACGCCTACCGCAAGACCGCGCTCGACCGCTTCTGTTCCCTGCCCGAGTCGATATTGGAGCGCAGCGAGCGCCTCGAACAGTTGCGCTTCCTGGAGAACGGCATCCCCATCCACGTGGCCGAGACCCCCTACGACACCGTGGGCGTGGACACGGAAGAAGACCTGCAGCGGGTGGAAGCGCTGCTGGCCGCGCGCAGGTAGGAAGACCAGCCACAGATTCGCACGGATCTTCACGGATCTTCTGGTTCCTTTTCTTGATCCGTGCTGATCCGCGTTAATCCGTGGCCGCTGGAGTTCTCTTCTTGTCCCAGTCTTCCGCGGCCGCGATGCGCTTGGAGATGGCGGGATGGGAGTGGAACAGCCACTCCACCCAGGCCGCGGGCTCGCGCTCGGCCAGGTTCTGCTCCGCCAGCTTGTTCATGGAGGAGATGAAGGGCGTGGCCTGCCCCGTGGCCTCCAGGGCATAGCGGTCGGCCTCGCGCTCCTTGCTGCGCGAGTAAGCGTTCATCGCCGGCATCAGCGCGAGCGAGAGCGCGCTCGAGACCAGCAGCAGCAGGGGCAGGTTGGCGAAGTCGGCGAGCGCGGCGAACCAGTGCCGCTCGACGGAGAACGCCAGCGCCCGCCCTGCCAGCCAGAAGCCGACCAGCGAGATCCCCGCCTCCACCACCATGCTCTTGGGGATGTGGCGGCGGACGTGGTGGCCGAGTTCGTGCGCCAGGATGGACTCGATCTCGTCGGCGGAGTAGCCGGCCAGCAGCGTGTCGGCCAGGATGATGCGGCGCGTCCTGCCCAGTCCCACCAGCGCCGCGTTGGCCTTCTTGCTCTTCTCCGAGAGCTTCCATTCGTAGACGCCGCGCACGCGCGTGCCGGCGCGCTGGCTCAGCCGCAGTAGCCGCTCCTTCAGTCCCTGGTCCTGGAGCGGCGTGAACTTGTAGAAGAGCGGGAAGAGCACCACCGGCGCGATCTGGGCGAAGAGGACGAAGAGCGCCAGGAAAACACCCCAGGCGATCAGCCACCAGGCATCCGGCCAGCGCCGCAGCGCGAAGTACACCACCTCGGCCAGGATGCCGCCCAGCACCATGCCCACCAGCATGCCCTTGATCTCGTCCCAGGCCCACGACCCGAGCTTCTGGTTGGAGAGCCGGTAGCGGTGCTCCAGGCGGAAGGAATAGAGATCCAGGCCCAGCCCGGCCAGTTTGGCCAGCACCGCCAGCAGCGCGACGTACACCAGCAGGGCGAGGGCGTAGTGTGCCGAAGCCAGGCGCAGGGCCAGGTCGCGCAAGTCTTTGCTCCAGCCCGTGGCCAGCAGAAGGACGAGCAAGGCGAAGCCGAGCACGGCGTCGGCGAGGCTCAGCCGCCGCCGCATGCGGTTGTAGGCCCGCGCCTCGGGCGTGTCCGGCTTGTGCTCGGCACCAGCCATATCGAGAAACTAGAAACGAGCGACTAGAGACTCCAGAGCATCATACCGGGATGCTAGACTGACGCCCAACCCATGAAGCGCA
>DATIWW010000349.1:0-2729 GCA_035519175.1 Terriglobales bacterium | reverse complement strand
GGGCTTCAGCCTGGACAACGGGATCAGCGGCGGGGACGTGCGCACGCTGCACTTTACCGCCTCCTACCGCTACGCCCACCGCAGCAATCCCGTCTTCTTCAACGCCAGCACCACCACCGACAACCTGCTGAGCGGGCAGGTGGAGAGCTCGTTCTTCCGCTTCGCCCACCTGCAGGCCATGATGGACTACGGCACCACCGAGATCGACTTCTTCAACTCCAATCTCAGGCTGCACCGCACCAGCTTCATGGTGATGGCCACGCGCTCACGGCTGAGCGTGTACTTCGCGCGCAACGCCAGCGACTCCAACGACCGCTTCTTCGGCCCCGATTCCCTGCTCAGCCAGCAGCAGCAACAGCAGAACTCCAGCACGCAACAGAACCTGCTTCCCCCGTTCTTCAACCCGCTGGTCCTGACCGAGATCAACAGCACGCGTCTCGGAGTCATGTGGAAACCGAAGACCAACCTGCAGGTCGAAGGACGGTACGCGAAGTACGACGATCTCTTCCTCCTCCCCCAGCAGACCGACTACCGCTACTCCCAGATCGAAGTGCTGGCCGCCTACAAGTTCGGGCGCTTCACCCTGTACGGCGGCTACGGGCACGCGACCTCCTCTGGCGGCCTGGGAACGCCCTTCGAGCAGCACGTCAATCGCGTCCTGTTCACCGTTCGCTTCCCCTTTCACATCATGTGAGGCGAGCCATGGAGCCGGGCAGGGGGCAGGCCGGAACCGCCAGGTTTGAGAATCCGCGCCCGCTTGCGATAAGGTTGCATAGCAGGAGAACACCCGGAGTGACGCGCTGGAGAAGCAAGGTGGGGAGGATGGCGCTGCTGGCGGTGATGACCGCCTTCTCCCTGCTGTCGGCGGCGCAGAAGAAGCCGGCGGGCGGAGTGCCGGGCGCCGCTCTGGTCTGGCCCCAGCCTCCCGATCCCCCGCGCATCCAGTACCTGCAATCCTTCGGGCGGGCCAGCGACTTCGGCTGGAAGCGCTCGCTGTGGCGCAAGTTCCTGGAGTGGGCCAAGAGCGAGAGCGATCCCTCCCTGCTGGTGCGTCCGGTCTCGGTGACCGTGGACGGCCGCGGCCGCCTGATCGTGGCCGACGAGGGCGACGGCGACGTCAAGATCTTCGACCTGCAGAAGAAATCGGTGAAGGTCATCCACGGCTACAAGGGCAAGGAGTTCGGAACCCCGGTGGGGGTGGCGGTGGACGACGCCGGCAACCTCTACATCAGCGACGCCAGCGCCGGGCGCGTCCTGCAGTACGCCCCGGACGGCAAGTTCCGCGCCTTCATCGGAGGCGAGGAAGGAGCCTTCAAGCGGCCCGCCTCCATCGCCTTCAATCCCGCCAACCACCTGCTGTACGTGGTGGACACGCTGCGGCCCAGGATCTTCGCCTACACCACCGACGGCAAAGAAGTGAAAGCGTTCGGCGAGGCGGGCTCCGGCCCCGGCCAGTTCAACCTGCCCACCTTCCTGGCGGTGGACCGGGAGGGGCGGCTGTACGTCAACGACACCCTGAACTGCCGCGTCCAGGTGCTCACGCCGGAGGGGAAGTTCGTCACCCAGTTCGGTGAGAGCGGCGACGGCTCCGGCTACTTCAACCGGCCCAAGGGCGTGGCCGTGGACTCGGAAGGGCATATCTATGTGGCTGAGGCGCTCTTCTCCACCGTGCAGATCTTCGACCTCCAGGGCCGCTACCTGCTGAGCTTCGGCGAGTCGGGAGCGCGCGTGGGAGAGTTCTACATTCCGGCGGGCGTGGCCATTGACTCCTCCGACCGCATCTACGTGGCCGATCCCTTCCAGCGCCGCGTCCAGGTCTTCCAGTACCTGGCGGAGAAGAGCGCGCCGGCGGCGGAACATCCGGGAGGCGGGCGGTGAGACGCGTTCTTGGCTGCGCCCTGGTGTTGCTGCTGGCCGCGGGAGCGGGCGGGCAGCAGAGTCAGATCCGCAAGCTGCGCAACTCCAAGCACGACTTCAGCCAGTCGAGCGGGGCGGCCATCAAGGCCACCTCCCTGGATGCCACGTGCGTCTTCTGCCACGCGCCTCACCGGGCGCAGCCCATGGCGCCGCTGTGGAACCACAGCCTGCCCCAGGGCGTGACCTACCAGGTCTATCAGAGCAGCACCGAACAGTCGCCGGTGGCGCAGCCCGGGGGCGGCTCCAAGCTCTGCCTGAGCTGCCACGACGGCACCGTGGCCCTGGGTGACACCGTCAACAACGGCCAGATCCCCTTCCAGGGGATGTCCACCGACCAGAAGCTGCCGGCCACCAGTCCCAGCAACCTGGCGGGACCGTCGCTGAGCCTGGCCAGCAATCACCCGGTAGGCTTCGTTCCCAGCCTCAGTAATTCTCAGATCATGAACCCACCGGCCGGCGACCCGGTGAAGCTCGACAGCCAGGGCATGCTGCAGTGCACCACCTGTCACGATCCCCACGTCGAGGACAACGACCCCGTCGAATTGCGCTTCCTGATGAAGAACAACTCCGGCTCTGCCCTGTGCACCACCTGCCATGATCCCCGAGGCGGGGCGGGCAGCAGCCTATGGAGCTGGAGCGGGACGCAGGGCCAGCCTTCCAGCCACAAGACGTCGGCGGCGGCTTACACCAGCGAGACCAGCGGAGGCGCGAGCTGGCTGGGCAGCCACACTGGCTACACCACGGTCGCGCAGAACGGTTGCGGCAGTTGCCATCGTTCGCATACCGCCCACGAGACGGCACGGCTGCTGAAG
>DATIWW010000348.1:0-5182 GCA_035519175.1 Terriglobales bacterium | reverse complement strand
TCAAGGCGCGAGGTGGCCGACCTCCGCCCCCTTGCGGCGAAGCCGCAAGGGGGCTCTCGCTGGGAAGAGCAGTGGATGGTGGATTAACGGAGGGAAGACCTAGATTCCTCGCTGCGCTCGGAATGACAAGGGGAGAGCAGGGCACGGACCCCCTCGGCGCTCTCTGCGTTCTCGGCGGTGAATCCCCCGGTTAACCTGTTTACAACTGCCCCGGCAGGCGCTTATAGTAGGCGCCGAATCTCCCTGGAGCATCCCCATCCTGGGCCGGCGAGCGAGTGCCCGATCGGGCGTACGTGGCGTAGCCGGCAAAATCGTCGCTAAGGAAGGGTTCCGCGCGTGGACAGCAAAGCCGGAGTAGCGGAGAAGGGCAAGAGCAAGGCCGGGCGCAAGGACTACATCGCCGCCTTCGCCAACGCCGTGCAGCGCTTCTCCGTGCCCCACACGCCGGAGGAGATCCTGGCCCAGATCCCCAACATCCTGGTCAGCGAGTTCGACGCCGAGCGCTCCGAACTGTGGCTGTGGGACGACTCCTCGCGCTCCGCCTACCTCACCCACGCCGCCGGCAAGCCAGCCAGCCACCGCAAGGACTACGTGACCGAGGGCCAGGGTCCCATCGGCAAGATCCTGCAGACGCGGCAGGCGGTGGAGAGCGCGGAACTGCCCTCCTTGGGCGCCGACGAGAAGGAGTTCGCGCAGCGCACCGGCCTGGGCTATCTCTCCGCTTACCCGCTGGTGGCCAAGGGGCGGCTGGTGGGGGTCTCGGCCAACTACTCCGCCGGCGAGGTGGACCGCGACCTGCTCAAGTGGTGGCAGGTGTACAGCGAGATCACCAGCGTGACCGCGCGCGACTCGCTGAAGGCGGAGGAGAGCCAGAAGCTGATCACCCAGCTCTCGCTGCTGTTCGAGGCCACGCGGCTGCTGAACTCCACCCTCGACCTGAGCGAATTGCTGGACCTGATCCTGAAGATCGCGCGCAGCGAGGTGAAGGCGGACCGCGGCACCGTCTTCCTGGTGGACCACAAGACCGGGGAACTGTGGTCGATCGTGGCCTCCGGGCTCGATCACCAGGAGATCCGGGTGCCCCAGGGCAAGGGCGTGGCCGGGCGCGTGGCCAACACCGGCGAGGTCATCAACGTCGAGGACGCCTACAGCCTGGAGTTCTTCGACCGCAGCTTCGACCAGAAATTCAACTTCCGCACCAAGTCGCTGCTCTGCCTGCCCATCCGCCACCACACCGGGGAGATCGTGGGCGTGATCCAGTTGCTCAACAAGGTGGGCAACGGGCGCTTCTCCGAGGACGACGCCGACTTCCTCACCAAGCTCTCCGGACACATGGCCATGGCGCTGGAGAACGCGCGCCTGCACCGCGAGGTGGTGGAGAAGCAGCGCCTGGAGAAGGAACTGGCGCTGGCCCGGGGCATCCAGAGGAGCCTGCTGCCGGAATCGCCGCCGGTGGTGCCGGGCTACGAGATCGCGGTGATGAACGAGCCCTGCTTCGAGGTGGGCGGGGATTACTACGACTTCCTCAACCTGGGTCCGCAGACCCTGCTGCTGGTGGTGGCCGACGTGGAGGGCAAGGGAGTGTCGTCGGCGCTGGTGATGTCGAACCTGCAGGCCACGCTGCGCGCCCTGGTCATGCACCTGCACTCGCTGGAGGTGCTGGCGCTCTCGCTCAACGAGATGATCTACAACGACACCAAGTCGGAGAAGTTCCTCTCCATCTTCCTCGGCCTGGTGGACACGCGGCGCAACGGGCTGCACTACATCAACGCCGGGCACGTGCCTCCCATCCTCATCCACGGCGACACCGGGCAGTACAAGCTGCTGGAGGAAGGCGGCACGGTGGTGGGGCTCTTCCCCAACTCCGAGTACAGCCGGGGGGCGGTGAAGCTGGCCCCCGGCGACCTGCTGGTGTGCTGCACCGACGGCATCCTGGAGGCCGCCAGCGTCGAGGAAGAGGAGTACGGCACCGAGCGGCTGGCGCAGGCGGTGCTGCGCCACAAGAACAAGCCCGCCCAGGCCATCGTGGACGCGGTGCTGGCCGAGGTGAACCTGTTCGCGGTGGGTGGCCCTCACATCGACGACAAGGTGCTGATGATCCTGAAGGTCAGCCGCGAAGGCCAGATCACCGCCGGCACCGCCAGCTAGGCGGCGGCACGGCTGAAGCCGTGCCCTCCCGGAATCTCATGAAAGGTCACTTCTGACGCGGGCGCTCTTCCAGGAGCAGGCGCGCTTCTTTTTTCAGATAGCCCTTCCGGCGGAACCAGTCTTCCATCGCGGCCGCGAGCTTCTCCAGCGGGACGCGCGCGCCGATCTGCAGTTCGCCATCGCCGGTGGGAAGGGTGTCGTCGAAGGCGGGATCGTTGGTGAAGTTGCGCATGGCAAAGCTGTCGAGCCAGGCCAGAGGCGCGGGCCGAGGCTTCGCGCCGGCTTCGGCTTCGTATTCCACGCGGATGGTGCGGGCGAACATGGGAGTGGTCAGAATAGCAGACGTCCGACCCTTCGGCTGCGCCTCAGGGCAGGCTGAGAACGGACGTCAGACGCCGGCGAACTGCAGATTCCTCGCTACGCTCGGGATGACAAGGCAGAAGAAAGCGCCCGGACCGCTCCGGGCGCTTCTCGGTACTCGGTACTCGCTACTCTAGGCCTTCTGCAGGCGCTGCTCGAGCTGGTCCACTTCCTGCTTGAGTCCCTCGGGCAGGTGGGCGCCGAACTTGGCGAAGTGCTCGCGGATGAGCGGCACCTCCTTCTTCCAGCCCTCGACGTCCACGCTCAGCAGCTTTTCGGCGTTGCCGGCGGGGAGGTTCAGGCTGGCCAGGTCAAGGTCGGCGGGAGCGGGCATGCGCCCGATGGGCGTCTCCAGGGCGTGGCCGCTGCCCTCCGAGCGCTCGAAGACCCACTTCAGGATGCGGCTGTTCTCGCCATAGCCGGGCCACAGGAACTTGCCCTGCTCGTCCTGGCGGAACCAGTTGACGTAGTAGATGTTGGGCAGCTTGGCGCCGGGACGCTGGCCGATCTTGAGCCAGTGGGCGAAGTAGTCGCCCATGTGGTAGCCGCAGAAGGGCAGCATGGCCATGGGATCGCGGCGCAGTTGGCCGACCTTGCCGGCGGCCGCGGCCGTGGTCTCGCTGGACGCGGTGGCCCCCAGGAAGGTGCCGTGCTGCCAGTCGAAGGCCTCGACCACCAGCGGCACCACCCCGGCGCGCCGGCCGCCGAAGAGGATGGCGTCGATGGGCACGCCCTTGGGGTCCTCCCACTCCTTGGCGATGCAGGGACACTGCTTGGCGGGCGTGGTGAAGCGGGCGTTAGGATGCGCGGCCTTGCGCCCGGTCTGCGGGCTCCAGGGACGCCGCAGCCAGTCCATGAGCTGGGCGGGCTTCTCGTCGGTCATGGCCTCCCACCAGACGTCGCCGTCCGGGGTGAGGGCGCAGTTGGTGAAGATGGAGTTGCGGGTGGCGGTCAGCATGGCGTTGGCGTTCGACTTCATGCTGGTGCCGGGCGCCACGCCGAAGAAGCCGGCCTCGGGATTGATGGCGTAGAGGCGGCCGTCCGCCCCGAACTTCATCCAGGCGATGTCGTCGCCCACCGTCTCCACCTTCCACCCGGGCACGGTGGGGATGAGCATGGCCAGGTTGGTCTTGCCGCAGGCCGAGGGGAAGGCGCCGGTGACGTACTTGGACTTGCCCTGGGGGTTGGTGAGCTTGAGGATGAGCATGTGCTCGGCCAGCCAGCCTTCGTCGCGCGCCTGCACCGAGGCGATGCGCAGGGCGTGGCACTTCTTGCCCAGCAGGGCGTTTCCGCCGTAGCCGGAGCCGAAGGACCAGATCTCGCGCGTCTCGGGGAAGTGGCAGATGTACTTGTGCTCGGCGTTGCAGGGCCAGGGAGAATCGGGATCGCTCAGGCCGAGGGGCGCGCCCACCGAGTGCAGGCCCTTGACGAACTCGCCCTCGGTGCCCAGCACGTCCAGCACCTTGATCCCCACCCGCGCCATGATGTGCATGTTGGCCACCACGTAGGGGGAATCGGTGATCTGCACGCCGATCTTGGCGATGGGCGAGCCGATGGGCCCCATGCTGTAAGGGATGACGTAGAGGGTGCGCCCGGCCATGCACCCGGTATAGAGCTGGGTGAGCTTCTCCTTCATCCGGGCCGGGTCTTCCCAGTTGTTGGTGGGCCCGGCGTCTTCCTTGCTCCTGGCGCAGATGAAGGTGCGGTCCTCCACCCGGGCCACGTCGGCGGGATGGGAGCGCACGAAGATGGAGTTGGGGCGCTTCTCCGGGTTCATGGGGATGGCGGTGCCGGCCTGCACCATCAGGCGCAGCATGAGCTGGTATTCCTCGGCGGAGCCGTCACACCAGTGGATCTTGTCGGGGCGGCAGAGGGCGGCGACTTCCTGCACCCACTGCGCCAGCTTCTTGTGTCTGGTTCCGGGGCCTTCGCTGACGATGGCCGGTTCCTGGATCTGAGCGGTAGCCATAAAAAGAGCCTTCCTCCCCACAGGCGGGCCCGCGGGGCTAAGTATGAAAAAGTCCAGCCCTATATTGTCCCCCCGGCGAGGGGCAATTCCAAGGGTCTTGTTGCTTCCGGGGTGATTTCCGAGGCGACCGGTCAGGCGCGGGCGGGAGCGGCGTGTAGGGTAAGATCTGTAACCACTTGGTGCCAAAGTCATGAAGACGCGAATCATGTACATCGAGAGGAAGGAGGACGTGACCGGTGGCCCAGCGCGCATCGGCCGGGTCAAGTTCTCACAGTCGGGGAGGTCGCTTTACTATCGCAACCTGACCCTGCAAAAGTCCAAAGGCGGCAAAAAATGGAACTGCTTCGACGTCGAGAGCGGAGATGCGTACTGGGTCTCCGGCTGCAAGAAGAACGGCGGCGACCGGCTCTATTGTGGCCCGGTCGAGATCGACGACGATGTGCGTGAAGAGTATTGGGTCGGGATTCGAAAGATGCCGGAGAAAAAGGCTCAGCGAGTCATCCAGGGAACGGGGAAGTACACGCGCTAGGCGCGGGCGGGAACGGCCTGGGCCTCGGAGAGCACCTCATCCAGATGCTGCAGGGTCTCCTCGACGGTGAGGGAGTAGAGTTCGCGGCCGGTGAGCAGGCCCGTCTCGATGGCGGTCTTCAGGAAGTGGCCGGCGGTGGCGATGGCCATGGGGTCGGTGATGCGGCGGCCGGTGCG
>DATIWW010000347.1:0-6355 GCA_035519175.1 Terriglobales bacterium | reverse complement strand
GGCCATGACCGCAGAACAACTGACCAAGGACCTGGACTTCTATGGCGCCTTTCAGTTCCCGGCGGCCATGTACCTGAGCTTCATCGCCAAGCACACCATCCACCACCGCGGGCAGCTCTCCACCTACCTGCGTCCCATGGGTTCGAAGATCCCCAGCATCTACGGGGGCAGCGCCGACGAGCCCTGGCAGGGCTAAGGGCGAACCCGGGGGCGGGAGAGAGGAATCGCCTCCCGCCCCCTCCGCACCCCTTCCTGCATTGATAAATCCCTGTCTCCGTGGTACTTTCAGGCCACTCAGAGCCGCGGAACTGCGCCCTGCGGGGGACTGGCGGCGCAGGACCGGCTTCCCAAACGGGGACGCCCATGCATATTGACGATCTGCTTCGCATCGCGATGGAGCGCAAGGCCTCCGACCTGCACCTGAAGGTCGGCAACTACCCCCACATCCGGGTGGACGGGGAACTGGTGCCGCTCACCGACCATCCCCGCATCTCCGCCGAGGACATGCTGAACATGGCCTTCAGCATGATGTCCAACCGCCAGAAACAGAAGTTCAAAGAGCAGGCCGAGCTGGACATGGCCTACGGCGTAGCCGGGCTGGGGCGCTTCCGCGTGAACGTCTTCCAGCAGCGCGGCAACGTGGGGCTGGTGCTGCGCGTCATTCCCACCAAGATCCGCGCCCTGGACGAGCTCTACATGCCCAAGATCGTGGAGCAGATCTGCGACGAGCAGCGCGGCATGGTGCTGGTCACCGGGGTCACGGGCTCGGGCAAGTCCACCACCCTGGCGGCCATGATCGACCGCATCAACTCCACCCGCCCCGAGCACATCATCACCATCGAGGATCCCATCGAGTTCCTGCATCGCGACAAGAAGGGCTTCGTCAACCAGCGCGAGGTGGAGGTGGACACGCCCTCCTTCGCCTCGGCGCTGCGCGCCAGCCTGCGCCAGGACCCCGACACCATCCTGGTGGGCGAGATGCGCGACCTGGAGACCATCCAGACCGCGCTGCACGCCGCCGAAACCGGCCACCTGGTCTTCTCCACCCTGCACACCTTGGACGCGGTGGAGACCATCAACCGCATCATCGCCGTCTTCCCGCCGCCGGAGCAGAAGCAGATCCGCCTGCAACTGGCGGCGGTGCTGCGCTCGGTGATCAGCCAGCGCCTGGTGCGGCGCGCCGACGGCACCGGCCGCGTTCCCGCGGTCGAGGTGCTGATGACCACCGCCTACATCAAGGAGTGCATCATCGTCCCGGAGAAGACCCGGATGATCAAGGAAGCGTTGCAGGCCGGCACCTCGCAGTACGGCATGCAGACCTTCGACCAGTCGCTCTACGATCTGTACACCCAGGGCCTGATCTCCTACGAGACGGCGCTGGAGAACGCCTCCAACCCCGACGACTTCAAGCTGCGGGTGCAGGGCATCGCCTCCACCGCCGATTCCGCGCGCGAGCAGATGGAGGGAGCGGGCTTCGGGCGCCAGGGCGGATAAGAACAGAAGCGATCGCACGGCCAGGGCGCGCTGCGGCGCGCCCTCTCTTTTTCCCTCTGTGTCTCTGTGCCTCCGTGGTGAATAATCCTTCTATGACCTTCCGGCGCCGCCAGAGCTACGACGCGCCCGCGCTCTACGAGTACGCGGTGGGGGCGCTGGGACGCAAGATGCGCTCGGTGGCCGAACTCAAGCGCCTGCTGCGCCAGCGGGTGGCGGGCGCCGAAGACGGCGAGGTCCTGGTGGAAGCGGTGGTCGCCAAGCTCAAGGAGCAGCGTTACCTCAACGACTCGCTCTACGCCGCCGCCTATTCCTCCTACCGCAAGGAGAACGAGAAATTCGGCCGGCGCCGCGTGATCACCGACCTGAAAGCCAAGGGAGTGCATGCCGAGGTGATCGAGAAGGCGGTGAAAGAGGCCTACGCCGGCGTGAACGAAGAAACACTGGCGCGCGCCTTCCTGGCGCGCAAGCGCGTGAAGAAGCCCCGCGACGGGCGCGAGGCCGCACGCACCTTCCGCACCCTGCTGCGCGCCGGCTTCGCCAGCCGCACCGCCCTCGCCATCCTGAAGAAGTGGGAGGTCGAGGAGGAGGTGCTTTCGGCCCTTGAGGGAGAGCCGATGCAGAATGAAGAATTGTGAATGCAGAATGAGCGTATCAGGTGTCTTTCATTCTGCATTCTCCATTCTTCATTTTGCATTCTTCCCGTCCACCTTCAGCGGCACGTCGTAGCTGGCGTGGCAGTCCACACCCGGATCGTAGCTCTGGGTCACCTTCTGGTCCTGGTAGTGGATGTCGAAGACCATGGGTTTCTTGATCTGGTCGGGCAGCTTGACGAAGCGGGCGTGGCCGGCGGCGTTGGTGCCCGCCTCCAATTCCAGCTTGCGCTTGCTCCAGAAGCCGTAGCGGATCAGGGTGTGGATCTTGGCGTTGTAGAGCCCGTGGCCGGCCAGGTCGGTGACGTGGAATTCGGCGCTGCAGGAGCCCAGGTCGGCCGAAATCTCGGTGGGCGGCTGGGGCGCGGGCTGCGCCGCCTGCGCAAACGTGAGGGTCGAAGCCAGCAGGAGGAGGGAACCTAGGTTTCGCATCCTCTTATGGTAGCGCAGCCGATTTCAGATTGCAGATTGAGTATCGCACTGCGACCCATTCTGCAATCTTCAATCTGCAATCTGCAATCCCCTAGGCCCACTTCCGGAAGAACAGCGCCTGGCGGGCGATGGGCTCGGTCTTGGCCGTCAGCGCCGCCATCTGGCTCTCGTTCAGGGGGGTGAAGGCGCGCGCCAGCGCGACGTTCTCCTCCAACTGGGCCACGGTGTCGCAGCCGATGATGACGGTCGAGACCGGCAGCGAGAGCACGTAGTAGAGGGCCTCGCGCATGGCCAGCGTCCCCGGCTTCATGCCTTCGGGGAACTTGTAGGGGGTGGTGGCGGTGGCGGGCGCGGCCAGGATGCGCCCGCGCGCCGGGATCTTCATGCCCACGATGCCCATGCCGCGCTCCACCGCCAGCGGCAGCAGCTTCTCGCGGAAACTGAGGTGGTGAGGATCGGCGGCGTTCACCGCCATCAGGATGTTGTCGAAGGGGAAGCGGCGGATGGCCTCCATCAGCACCTCAGGATCGGTGTGCCCGGTGATGCCCAGGAAGCGCACCTGCTTCTGCTCGCGGGCCTGCTGCATGGCTTCGATGGCGCCGCCCTTGGCGAAGATGCGCTCGATGTCGTCCATGCTGTCCAGGTGGTGGAGCTGCCACAGGTCCACGTGGTCGGTCTCGAGCAGGCTGAGCGACTGCTCGAGCAGGCGCAGGGAGCCGTCGCGGCTGCGGTCGTGGGTCTTGGTGGCCAGGAAGGCCTGCTGGCGGCGCCGCTTCATGACCTGGCCGATGTAGCCCTGGCTGACGCCCCGGCCGTACATGGCGGCGGTGTCGAGGTAGTTCACGCCCAGGTCGAGCGCGCGCTCTACGATGGCCACGGCCACCTCTTCGTTGTTGGGCTGCTCGATGGCGGCCTGCCCGCCCAGGCTGAAGAGGCCCACGCGGTAGCCGGTCTTGCCCAGGTTGCGGGTGGGCAGCGCGGCCGGGGTGGCGGGATTGAAGGGCAGCGGCGGTGCGGCCAATGCGCTGCTGGGCAGCGCAGTCCCCGCCAGCAGCGCGGCGGTGGCGCTGCCGCCCAGCTTCAGGAAATCACGACGGTCCAGGCCCAGCTTCTTCTCTTCGCCCATGGGAGCCTCCCGCGGCCCGCGCGGCGGGCCACCCCGGAAGTATGCTCCCAGGCTGGCGGCCGAGGCCAGCCCTTCGGTCACATCCTGTTGTGACGCCTTACTGCGCCGCCCGGGCGGTGGGCTCGATGGCGTCCTGGACGGCCTTCAGGTCGGTGAGGATCTCGTCCACGTCCAGGCCCTTGGTGGTCACCTCTACGCGCTCGAAGAGGTCGCCGTCCTCGTCGATGCCCACCTTCACCCGCTCCAGGTCGTGATTCAGGCGCAGCAGTCCGGCGAGCATCTCCGGCGTGGGGTTGAGGGCGTCCTTCTTCTTGATGACCACGCCCATCACCAGGATGTCGGGCGTGGCCGTCATCAGCACCTGGCAATCGGCCACCAGCTTGGACTCGCAGGTGGCGAACCAGAAGCGGTCCTGCACCTTGCGGTGCTTCAGCCCGGAGCGCTCCAGGGCCTGGTCCATCAGGGCCTGCAGCTCAGGACTGGGCGCGGCAGGCTGCGCCTGGGGAGGCCCGGCCACGGCCGCGGGGCCGCCCAGCGTCACTAACAGCAGGAGAATGGAGAGAGTTCGCGTCGCGGGAAGGATACTCATGATCGCTCCTCAGAGAACAGCCAGTATCTCACAGCGTCCCACGCCGGAGGCCGGACCTCGGTCGTGGGCGGCGCCCACCCTGCTAGAATGACGTGCGAATCCACCATGCTGAGCGGCTCCGAGATCCGGGAGATGTTCCTGCGCTACTTCGCCGAGCGCGGGCACCAGCGCGTGCACTCCTCCTCGCTGGTGCCGGTGAACGACCCTACCCTGCTCTTCACCAACGCCGGCATGAACCAGTTCAAGGACGTCTTCCTGGGACTGGAGAAGCGCAGCTACAGCCGCGCCTGCTCCTCGCAGAAGTGCGTGCGCGCCGGCGGCAAGCACAACGACCTGGAGAACGTGGGCTTCACCAACCGCCACCACACCTTCTTCGAGATGCTGGGCAACTTCTCCTTCGGCGACTACTTCAAGCGCGAGGCCATCGCCTTCGCCTGGGAACTGGTCACCTCGCCCGAGTGGTACGGCATCCCCAAGGACAATCTCTTCGCCACCATCTTCAAGGGCGAGAACTCCATCCCGCGCGACGAGGAGGCCTACAAGTTCTGGCTGGAGCAGGGTGTCCCGAAAGAGCGCATCTTCGAATTCGGCCTGAAGGACAACTTCTGGCAGATGGGCGACACCGGGCCCTGCGGCCCCTGCTCCGAGTTGCACTACGACATGGGCCCCGCGGCCTCGGACCAGGGGCACAAGGACTGCCAGTTCGGCTGCGAGTGCGGCCGCTACATCGAGATCTGGAACCTGGTCTTCATGCAGTTCGACCGCGACGCGGGAGGCAAGCTCAATCCCCTGCCCAAGCCCTGCGTAGATACGGGCGCGGGCCTGGAACGCCTGGCCGCCGTCCTCCAGGGCAAGGTCTCGAACTACGACACCGACTTCTTCGTCCCCCTGATGAAGCGGGCGGCGGAGTTGACCGGAGTCTCGCTGGAGAAGGAACTGGAGAAGGAATCGGGGAGCCGGGGCGCGGCCTCGCTGCGAGTGATCGCCGACCACGCTCGCGCCACCACCTTCCTCATCTCCGACGGGGTCGTGCCCTCGAACGAAGGCCGCGGCTACGTGCTGCGCAAGATCATGCGGCGCGCCATCCGCCACGGCCGGCTGCTGGGCCAGGAAAAACCCTTCCTCGCCGAGATGGTCTTCGCCGTCCGCGACCTGATGAAGGACGCCTATCCTGAGCTGGTGGATTCTGCCGAGCGCGTAGCTGCGGTCGTGCGCAGCGAAGAGAAGCGCTTCGCCCACACCGTCAACGTCGGGCTGGCCGAACTGGAAGAGGCGATCGAGGAAGGCTGGCGCGCGGCCATCGAGCGCGCCGCGGGCGACTTCGCGAAAGAACGAGGCGTCGATAATGAGCAGGCCCTGAGGATCCAGGACGTGGTGGTGAACCGCTGGCAGGACCTGCTGCCCTCGGCCTCAGCGGAGTCGCGCCGCCAGGCCGCGCGCGAGATCGTGGGCAAGGACCTGGCCGCCGATTTGCTGCCGGTCCTCCCCTCCACCTATCGCTTCAGCGGGCAGGATGCCTTCCATCTCTACGAGACCTTCGGGCTGCCGCTCGACTTCATCCAGGATGCCGCGCGCGACGCCGGCCTCAGCTTCGACCAGGAGGGCTTCGACCGCGCCATGGCCGAGCAGCGCGAGCGCGCTAAGGCCTCCTGGAAGGGCGGGGCAGGCAAGGCCACCGCTTCCCCGGCCTTCCAGAAGCTGCCGCCCTCGGTCTTCGAAGGCTACCGGCAGACCGAATCCGGCGGCTGCGAGGTGCTGGCCATCGTGCGCAAGGGCCAGGGCGTGACCGCGCTCAATCCCGGCGACGAGGGCGAGGTCGTGCTCGACCATACGCCCTTCTACGCCGAATCCGGCGGGCAGGTGGGCGATGTGGGCTGGCTCTACAACGACGAGCACAACGCCGTCGTGGCCGAGGTCAAGGGCTGCACCTATCCCATCCAGGGAGTGCGCGCGCACAAGGTGGTCGCGAAAGCCCCGCTGGCCGTGGGCATGAAGGTGGACGCGGTGGTGGACGCCTCCGTCCGCCAGGCCACCATGCGCAACCACACCGCCACGCACCTGCTG
>DATIWW010000346.1:0-3633 GCA_035519175.1 Terriglobales bacterium | reverse complement strand
GTAGGGCTTGGAGACGATGAACCCCAGCCCGGCCGCCTTCTGCCAGAAGGCCAGCTCCGCAAGTTCCCCCCGTTGCTTGCGGTCCAGGGACACACCCCGGGCGGGCGCGCGGGGGCGGCGCGAAGCAGGGCGAGGCATGGGGAGAAAGGCAAAAGGGGGAAGGCAAAAGGCAAAAAGGCGCCGGGCAATAGCGCGGCGCCTTTCCTTATCTTCTAGTTACATTCTAGCATATTCCAGGGGGCAAATGGGACATTTGGGGATAGGGTTTTTTCTTTGTGGAATGAACAGGTTAGGGGGAAATCCACAAAAAAGGGGGCTTGACAAGAATATCGGGTCATCGGGGGATGGGGTCATCGGCCAATTTTCTGCCCTCCCTGACGGGACTCGGGAAGCTGCCTGCCGGTGCTGTACCCGGCGCTCACCCTTCGGCTTCGCTCAGGGCAGGCTCCGCCGGGCTGGGTTCTGGCGGCCTGGCGGGCTCAGTCGTTGGGGGAGAAGGATTCCAGGAAGCGCTTGAGGGGTTTGGGCTGGTCGGGGCCGGCGGGGAACATCACCATGACGGCGTAGGAGTGGCGCGCGCCCCAGTAGAGGTTGCCCTCGATCAGCACCTTGCCGCCCTGGGAGTCGCAGTCCAGCCGGTACCAGTGGCCGATGTAGCCGGGGCGGGCGGGGGCGGGGGGCTGTTCCGGTCCCACCTGGCAGTCGGGCAGGGCCTTGAAGACCGAGTCGCGGTAGACCGAATAGGTGGCGTCGTCGACCGGCTGGGGGGTCGCCGGGTTGGCGTAGATGACGGTATAGAGGGTGGGCGCTTCGGCGGCCACCAGGGTGTGGGAGTGGACGCCGGTGCCCGCCCCGGTGTCGTGGTCGGCGGGGTCGCCGGGAAAGAGGACGGTGAAGCGGCCGTCCTTGCTCTCGTACTGCTTCCAGTTGTCGGTCTGGGCGGCCAGAAGCGCCGCGAGGACGAGCAGAAGCACGGAACTCGAAAGCAGCCGGCGCATGGCGGGCATCCTCCCTGACCCCGGTCGCGGGGGCGGACTCGGGGATTGTCGCATGGGCGGAGGGCCCGGACAAGCCGCAGGCGCGGCGCCGGCCGCGCTATACTAAACGCCTATGCCGGTGATCAAAGACCTGGCGGGCATCGCCAAAGGCATGTCGGTGACGCTGCGCGAGCTGTTCTCGCCCACGGTGGTGGAGAACTATCCCGACGGCAAGGGCGAGCTGCGCGGGGCGCGCTTCGAGGAGCGCTTCCGCGGGGTGCACGTGCTGCAGCGCGACCAGAACGGGCTGGAGAAGTGCGTGGCCTGCTTCCTGTGCGCCGCCGCCTGTCCCGCCAACTGCATCTACATCGAGGCGGCGGAGAACACGGCCGAGCACCGCATCTCGGGAGCGGAGCGCTACGCCAAGGTCTACAACATCGACTACAACCGGTGCATCTTCTGCGGCTACTGCGTGGAGGCCTGTCCCACCGACGCCATCACCCACGGGCACGCCTTCGAGATCGCGGCCACCGAGGCCAGCCAACTGGTGTACCGCAAGGAGCAGTTGCT
This sequence comes from Terriglobales bacterium, assembly GCA_035519175.1. Classification (GTDB taxonomy): domain Bacteria; phylum Acidobacteriota; class Terriglobia; order Terriglobales; family Acidobacteriaceae; genus DASPRL01. The sequence goes on along the minus strand of DATIWW010000346.1, from coordinate 2,086 downwards.
GTCGCCCATGCCGGCGCACCAGGGAGAGAACGCCATGTATCCGGCGGGCGTGCCTCCCACCCTTCCGGAGAAGGTGTCTTGAGGATCGGGTGATCGGGTGATCGGGTCATCGGGTGATCCGAGAATCACGCTATGATGGAAGGCCGGTCCAGAGCGGGCCGGCCGCAGTCGTTTAGGGAGCCGGGACGCAAGACGCAATGAGCGATTTCCTCCAAGCCGTGCGCGCGCGGGTGGTGGTTTACGACGGGGCCATGGGCACCAGCATCCAGGTGCGCCAGCCCACCCCCGAGGACTACTGGGGCAAGGAGGGTTGCAACGAGTTGCTGGTGCTGAGCAAGCCGGAGATCATCCGCGACATCCACGCCAGCTTCCTGGAGGTGGGGTGCGACGTGGTGGAGACCGACACCTTCGGGGCCACGCGCATCGTGCTGGCGGAGTACGGCCTGGAGATGCAGGTAGGGGCCATCAACCAGGCGGCGGCGCGGCTGGCCCGCGAAGTGGCACAGCAGTTCTCGACCCGGGAGAAGCCGCGCTTCGTGGCCGGCTCCATCGGGCCGACCACCAAGCTGCCCTCGCTGGGGCACATCGGCTTCGACGAGATGGCGGCAGCGTATCTGGAGCAGGCCAGCGGGCTGATCGCGGGCGGGGTGGACGTGCTGCTGATCGAGACTTGCCAGGACCTTTTGCAAGCCAAGGCGGCGCTGGCCGGGGTCTTCGACGCCATGCGGGCGGCGGGCAAGCGCCTTCCGGTCACGGTGCAGGTGACGCTGGAGGCCTCGGGGACGATGCTGCTGGGCACCGAGATCGGGGCGGCGCTGACCACGCTGGAGCCCTACGACATCGACATCCTGGGGCTGAACTGCGCCACCGGGCCGCGGGAGATGAACGACGCGGTGCGCTACCTGTGCGCCCACGCGCCACAGCAGGTTTCGGTGCTGCCCAACGCGGGGCTGCCGCAGAATGTGGGCGGGCGCGCGGTGTACAAGCTGACGCCGCAGGAGCTGGCGGAGTATCACAAGCACTTCGTCCAGGACTACGGGGTGCGGGTGGTGGGCGGCTGCTGCGGCACCACGCCGGAGCACCTGAAGGCGGTGGTGGAGGCGGTCGCGGAGCTGGAGCCGGCGAAGCGCGAGCCCAAGCCGGAAGCGGCGGCGGCCAGCGCCTACACCTCGGTGCCGCTCGACCTGGATCCCAAGCCGCTGGTGGTGGCCGAGGAGATGAACACCACCACGCGGGTGGAGAAGTTCCGCAACCTGGTGCGCGGCGGGCAGTACGACGAGATCCTGTCGCTGGCCAAGCGGCTGGTGGCGGAAGGCTCGCACCTGCTGGACCTGTGCGTGGCCATCGTGGGCGAGGACGAGCGCGCCTACATGAGCGCGGTGCTGGAGAAGATCGCGACGCGCGTGCCCGCGCCTATCCTCATCGATTCCACCGAGGCGGAGGTGGTGGAGGAAGCGCTGAAGCGCATCCCCGGCAAGCCCATCATCAACTCCATCAACCTGGAGGACGGGGAGAAGCGGACCTCGAAGGTGCTGCCCATGGCCAAGCGCTACGGAGCCGGGGTCATCGCGCTGACCATCGACGAGCAGGGCATGGCGCTGACGGCGGAGAAGAAGGCCGCCATCGCGCGGCGCATCTTCGATCTGGCCACGAAGAAGTATGGCTTGCGGCCGCAGGAGCTGGTCTTCGACGCGCTCACCCTGCCCATCTCCACCGGGCAGGAGGAGTACCGCACGGCGGGCAAGGAGACGCTGCAGGCGGTGCGGCGCATCAAGCACGAACTGCCCGAGGTGAAGACCATCCTGGGGGTCTCGAACATCAGCTTCGGCCTGGGAACCTACGCCCGCCGCGTCCTCAACTCGGTTTTTACTTGGGAGGCGGTGAATTATGGGCTGGACATGGCCATCGTCAATTACTCGAAGATTTATCCCCTGTACAAGATACCGGATGTAGAGGTTGAGCTGGCGCGCAAGCTGATCTATGCCGACGCGAGCGCCGGCGATCCGCTGCAGAACTACATGGCGCACTTTGCCGGCAAGGAGCAGGCGGCGCCCCCGCCGGTGGCCCACGCCGAGCAACTGGCGGT
>DATIWW010000345.1:0-7066 GCA_035519175.1 Terriglobales bacterium | reverse complement strand
CCTCAGTGGGCGGCGCAGTGGCTGGAGCGCCGCCCGGGGCCTGCCTCGTGCGGCGCCGCCATCCAGCGCGCCAACATCTTCCGCGACGCGGGCTTGGTAGATCGCGCCACCCAGGCATTGGCGGAGTGCAAGTCGTCGGAAGAGTGGGTGAAGAGGTGCGTGCGCTTCATTTCGCAGGAGTCTCCGGCTGCGAGGTAGGCGGCGATTGGACGGGCTTGGCCTTGGGAGCCTTGCCCTTCTTCTTTTGCGTGCCCGTCTTCTCCTCGGTGCTCGTGCACGGCGGATAGCTGCAGCCACCGCCTTCTGTGCCTTCGCCGGGCTGATGCTGGTAGACCATCGGACAGAGTGCGCGGCACCCGGCGCACTCCAGCTTCTGCTGGTAGAGCTGATCATCGGGCACGTTCTGGTAGCTGAAGTTCAAGCAGTTCTTCAGATCCTCCTTGCAGACCTTGCAAATCGCATTCAGCTCCTTGACAGGACATTTCCCATGACCCCACTGTCCGCCGCACTCCGAACCCTCTGGCGGAGGAACAGTCGGGTTCCCGTCGGCCCGAGCGCCAGCGCCGGCGAAAGACAGCAGGGCCGCTGCAGCGAGCCTTCCCGCGCAGTTCATCTTCATCGTTCCCTCCCTGATTGCCTATCGCAGCGACGATAGCACTCCCCATTGACACCGTCGCCCGCTGCGCCGCGGCCAAAGCGCGCGCCTACAGCCAGATGCGGAAGACGTAGAACACCCGCTCCCGCAGCCGGTCCCAGATCCCGCGCCGGCGGAACTCCTCCGGGTCGACCGCCTCGCAGTACTCCAGGTCGTCGCGGAACTTGTCCTCCAGCTCGGAGGCGGCGCGCTCGTCGAGGACCTCGAGCGTCACCTCCCAGTTGTACATCAGGCTGCGCGAGTCGAGGTTGTAGGAGCCCACCGTGCACCAGAGGCCGTCGATGGAGAGCGTCTTGGCGTGCAGCATCCCCTGGGTCCACTCGAAGATGCGTACGCCGGCCTTGAGCAGCGTGCCCCAGGTGTGGCGGCTGGCATGCGCCAGCCCGGGGATGTCGCTGTGCTTCGGGACCATCACCCGCACGTCGACCCCGCGCTGGGCCGCGCGCTTGAGCGCCCGGCGCAGGATGCGGTTGGGGATGAAGTAGGCCGCCTCGATCCAGATCCGCTCCTTCGCCATCGCCATGGCGTGGCGCAGGTGGTGCTGGACGATGCGGCGCCCGAAGAAGCGGCCCACCGCCAGCGCCTGCACCCGGGTGGTGGAGCCGTGGACGGCCACCGGCTCGGGGATGCGCCGGCCCCGCGCCGGCAGGCCGGGATCCCAGTTCTCCGGGTCGGCGTAGTTCCAGGTGACCTCGAAGAGCCGCTCCAGCTCCCGCAGCACCGGGCCCTCGATCTGCGCGTGCACGTCGTTCCAGCCCTTGCCGCCCCAGGCGGCCGGCGCGTAGTCGTCGCCCAGGTTCATGCCCCCGGCGAAGGCCACCCGGCCGTCGACGATCAGGAGCTTGCGGTGATCGCGGACCTGCCAGCCCCAGCGGCGCCGCCAGGGCCCCACCGGGTGGAAGACGGAGAGCAGCACGCCGGCGGAGCGCATGCGCTGCACGTCGTCGCCGGAGAAGCCGAAGGAGCCGGCGCCGTCGATCACGCAGCGCACCCGCACTCCTTCCTGGGCCTTGTTGCAGACGGCGTCGACGAAGCGGCGCCCGTTGCGGTCGCTGGCCCAGATGTACGTCTCCAGCAGGATCTCCCGGCGGGCGGTGGCGATGGCGTCCAGCATCGCCGGGTAGGCCTGCGCGCCCCCGAAGAGCCAGCGCAGGCGGTGCCCGGGCACCATCCGCCGGGGCGCCAGCGAAAGGCGATCCTGTTCCGGTTGATTCGGAGAGGCGAGGGCGGTGCTCAAGCGCCGCCGATTCTACCCCTGGGCGGCGGCGGCGCGATCGCGGCGCAGCGCCGTGTCCACCTCGATACGGGCCAGATCCCGGGCCGCCACCGGCACCTTCACGCCCAGCTCGCGCAGGTGCACGTTGAGCACCGCGTGGCCGTAGATCACCGCCTCGTTGCGCACCACCCCGAGGCGGATGCGGATCGGCTGGGCCACCCCGCGCACGGCGATGGTCCCTTCGAAGTCGATGTTCTCGTCGCCCGCCGGGTGGCCGACGAGATCGAGCACCATCTCGCCCTGCCGGGGCACGCTCTGGTCCTGGCCGGCATCGCCGGTGGTGAGCGAATCGAGCGGAACGCGCAACACCAGGCGCACCGCCCCGTCGTCCTTCTCTTCCAGCGCGCCGCTCAGGCCGTGGGAGAAGGCGGAGAACTGCGCCGCGTCGACGGCCACCAGCGTCTGTCCCGGTTCCACCGACCAGCGGCGATCGGCGTGGGCCGCGGCGGAGGCGAAGAGAAGCGCGAGCGGGGCTGCGAATCTCGGGTTCACAATTGAAGGATGCTCGCACGTCTCGAGGGGATTCGTCGACGTGAGCCGGGGTAGGTGGATCAGCGGTGATTGAAGTAGTTGAGCGCTATCGCCAGAGCCTTGCGCACCGGCATTGTCACCCCGTAGAGGGCCAACGCCCCGAGCACCAGGCCGACGCGGTACGTCGACAGATTCCGCGGGGGCATGGTGATGAGGATGATGAACATCACGCCCGTGAGGAAGGCGGTGCTGAAGTACATGAAGGCGAGCGACTCGCCGCGCGGATCGTAGGCCAGGCCGCAGCGCGGGCATTGTTTATACTCAGTGTATGTCCACCAGCGGCGGAAGACGGGCCCGACGCCGCAGCGAGGGCAGCGCATGCGCATGCCGCGCCAGAAGATCTGCCGCGCTCCCTCGCTGCCGCCAGGCACAGGGAGCGGGGTATACATCCATCGTCCAATCACGGGTTGCGGGAAGATGTGCGTGTGATCGGGCGTATGACCCGTCCCTGCGCTCGCGTCCTCCTCGCCGCCATCGTCCTGGCGCCGCTTCGCGCCCGGGCGGGCGGCATCCTCCTCTACGAGGTGGGAACCTCCGACGTGGGCCTGGCCTCCGCAGGCTACGGCGCCCGCGCCCAGGACGCTTCCACGGTGCTCACCAACCCGGCGGGAATGACCCGGCTCGCCGGCGCGCAGATCCTGGTGGGCGGCCAGTTGCTCTACGCCGACGCCACGTTCACTCCCGGCGCGGGCACCTCGCCAGGGCTGGGGAGCGGCAACGGCGGAAACCCCATCGGTTGGTTTCCCGGCGGCGGGCTGTTCTTCTCGTACGCCCTCAGCCCCCAGGTCGCGGTCGGCATCGCCACGGCCGGAACCTTCGGCACCAAGCTCGGCTACGAGCCCGGCTGGGTGGGCCGCTATTACGCCCAGGAGGCGACGCTCATCGGCTTGTCGCTCCTCCCTTCCGTGGCCTGGAAGCCGATCGACCAGCTCTCCCTCGGCGCCAGCCTGAACGCGATGTACGGCGTGCTGGAGCAGAAGATGGCCACCAACGGCAGGGGCGGCGCCGACGGCCAGCTTTCGTTCAGCGACACCGCCTGGGGCGTGGGGGTGAACGTGGGGGTCCTCTGGGAGCCCGCCCCGGGCACGCGCATCGGCGTCACCTGGAACTCGCAGGTGAGCCTGGGCTTCAGCGCCGTGCCGGAGCTGACCGGGGCCACGCCCCAGCAGTCGCTGAGCATCGGGATGCGCGTGCCCCAGGGCGTGATGGTGAGCGCCCTGCAGCAGGTCGGCGACCGCTTCGCCGTCCTCGCCGGCGCCGGCTGGCAGCAGTGGTCGAAGTTCGGGATGCTGGAGGTGGGCCTCTCCGACACCGCCTCGCCGGCCACCTTCGACCTGCACTACAAGGACACCTGGCACGGCGCGCTCGGCGCCCAGTTCTGGCTCACTCCCGCCTGGCGCATCGACGGCGGCGTCGCCTACGACTCGGAGTTCCAGGACGGCTCGGACGTCTCGCCCATCATGCCGGTCAACGCGGCCTGGCGCTTCGGCCTGGGCTTCCGCCACCAGGGCGAGAAGCTGGGCTGGGGCGCGGCGGCGGAGTACGGCACCGGGCCGTCGCTGGGGGTGAATCGCCAGGCGACTTTGCCCCTGGCGCTGGGCGGGCGCGGCGATCTCGCCGGCTCGTACTCGCCGTTCACCCTGTTCCTGGCGGTGAACGTGGACTGGAAGCTGTAGGCGCTAGACCAGCCCCAGGATCTGCCGGAGCACGTACGGCAGGATCCCGCCGTGCCGGTAGTACTCCACCTCGATGGGCGTATCGATCCGCAGCGTGACCGGCACCTCCTGCGTCGATCCGTTGGCGCGGTGGATGACCAGCTTCGCGTCCTGCCGGGGCGACGGCCCGCCCTCCAGGCCGGTCAGGTCGTAGGACTCCGACCCGTCCAGCTTGAGCGTGCCCGCGTCGGTGCCTTCCTTGAACTGGCAGGGCAGCACGCCCATCATCACCAGGTTGCTGCGGTGGATGCGCTCGAAGCTCCTGGCGACCACCGCCCGCACCCCCAAGAGCCGGGTGCCCTTCGCCGCCCAGTCGCGCGAGGAGCCGGTGCCGTACTCGTGGCCGGCGAGGATCACCAGGGGCGTGCCGCGCTTCTGGTACTCGATCGAGGCGTCGTAGATGGGAAGCTGGCGGCCGTCGAGCAGGGTGACGCCGCCCTCCACGCCGGGCACCATCAGGTTCTTGATGCGCACGTTGGCGAAGGTGCCTCGCACCATCACCTCGTGGTTGCCGCGGCGGGCGCCGTAGGAGTTGAAGTCCTCCGGCTTCACCCCCTGGCCGATGAGGTACTTGCCGGCCGGGCTGGTGGGCTTGATGGAGCCGGCGGGCGAGATGTGATCGGTGGTCACCGAGTCGCCGAAGATGGCCAGCGCCTTGGCGGAGCGGATGCCGGTCCGCCGCTCCGGCTGGGGAGAGAAGCCCTCGAAGTAGGGCGGCTCCTGGATGTAGGTGCTCTTGCGGTCCCAGGAATAGACCACGCCGCTGGAGGCGGGGATCTCCGCCCACTCCTTCGCGTCCCGGGAGAGATCGCCGCCGTAGTTCTGCTCGTACATCTTCGCGTCGGCGATGGAGCCCAGGGCCGCGTTCAGCTCCTCGGCGGTGGGCCAGATGTCCTTGAGGTAGACCGGCTTGCCGTCGCGGCCCAGGCCGATGGGATCCTTCTCCACGTCGATGTCCACCCGCCCGGCGATGGCGAAGGCCACCACCAGCGGGGGCGACATGAGGAAGTTGGCCTTGATGTTCTGGTGCACCCGGGCCTCGAAGTTGCGGTTGCCGGAGAGGACGCTGGCGGCCACCAGGTCGTTCTTCGTCACCAGCTGCTCGACGTGCGGATCGAGCGGCCCGGAGTTGCCGATGCAGGTGGTGCAGCCGTAGCCCACGGTGGTGAAGCCCAGCTTGTCCAGGTAGGGCTGCAGCCCGGTCTTCTCCAGGTAGCGGGAGACCACCCGCGATCCCGGCGCCAGCGAGGTCTTCACCTCGGGCCTTACTTGAAGACCCTTCTCCACCGCCTTCTTCGCCAGCAGCCCGGCGGCCAGCATCACCGAGGGATTGCTGGTGTTGGTGCAGGAGGTGATGGCGGCGATGAGCACGTCGCCGTGCCCCACGTCCACCGGCATCTTCATCTGGTGCACTTCCTGGGTGGGCACCCGGTCCGGCGTGGGCCGGTTCTGCATCATCTCCGCCTCGGTGAGCGGGTTGGTATCCTTGCGGGAGATGCCGTCGCGCAACAGGGCGGGCGCCGACTCCGGCGCCTGCTCGCCGCCGCCCGCCACGTGCGGGATGGAGGGAGGCTCGACGATCTGGCGGTAGCGCTTGCCGATCTCGCCCTTGGCCTTGCCGTAACCGCCCGGCGCCGGCTCCTGCAGGAGCTTGCCGAACACCTCCTTCAGCCTGGGCAGCTCGATGCGGTCCTGCGGCCGCTTGGGGCCGGCCACGCTGGGCCTGACGCTGCCCAGGTCCAGCTCCAGCGACTGGGTGTAGTCGCACTGGCCCTTGCGGGGGATGCCGAACATCTGCTGCGCCTGGAAGTAGGCGCGCAGGGCATCCACCTTCTCCTTCGGCCGCCCGGTGGCGAGCAGGTACTGGCAGGAGAGCTCGTCCACGGGGAAGTAGCCCATGGTGGCGCCGTACTCGGGGGCCATGTTGGCGATGGTGGCCCGCTCGGGCACCGGCAGGCTGGCGGCGCCCTCGCCGAAGAACTCCACGAACTTGCCCACCACCCTGGCCTTGCGCAGCAACTCGGTGATGGTGAGCACCACGTCGGTGGCGGTGACGCCCGGGCGGACCGCGCCGGTCAGGTTCACGCCCACCACGTCGGGGGTGAGGAGGTAGGCCGGCTGGCCGAGCATGGCCGCCTCGGCCTCGATGCCGCCCACGCCCCAGGCGACGATCCCCAGGCCGTTGATCATGGTGGTGTGCGAGTCGGTGCCCACCAGCGAGTCCGGGTAGTAGACGCCCTTGCGCTCGTGCACGCCGGGGGCGAGGTATTCCAGATTCACCTGGTGCACGATGCCGATGCCGGGCGGGACGATCTTCAGCCCGTCGAAGGCCCCCATGCCCCACTTGAGGAACTCGTAGCGGGCGCGGTTGCGCCGGAACTCGATCCCCATGTTGAGCTGCAGGGCGTTGGGCACCCGGGCGAAGTCCACCTGCACCGAGTGGTCGATCACCATGTCCACCGGCACCAGCGGCTCGATCAGCCTGGCCGGCTTGCCGGCCTTCTCCACCGCCGTGCGCATGGCCGCCAGATCGACGACCAGGGGCACGCCGGTGAAGTCCTGCAGGAGCACCCGGGCCACCACGAAGGGGATCTCCTCGGTGCGCTCGGCCTTCGGCTGCCAGGAGGCCAGCGCGCGCACGTCCTGCTCGCGCACGCGCTTGCCGTCCAGGTTGCGGAGCAGCGACTCGAGGACGATGCGCAGGCTGACCGGGAGCCGCGAGACCTTGCCCAACCCCTGCTTCTCCACTTCGGGCAGGGAGTAGAGCGTTCCGTGGCTGAAGCTCTGTTTGAAGTCCATGGCGGCGGTCATATAGGCGATTCTCAGGCCTGTCGCTACCCGATGCCGGGTTCTGAACAGGGTGCGGGCGGCGAAACGTCTTTGCTCGTG
>DATIWW010000344.1:0-4458 GCA_035519175.1 Terriglobales bacterium | reverse complement strand
AGAAGTTTTCCCCTTGCAACTGTAAACTCGAAACTGGAAACTGCTTAGGCCAACGACCAACGACGAACGACCAACGACTACCATGGGCCGCATCCACGTCCTTCCCGAGCACGTTGCCAACAAGATCGCCGCCGGCGAGGTGGTGGAGCGCCCGGCCTCGGTGGTCAAGGAGTTGCTGGAGAACGCGCTGGACGCGGGCGCGCGCCGCGTCCGCGTGCAGGTGGAGGCGGGCGGGAAGAAGCTCATCCAGGTCACCGACGATGGCAGCGGCATGGTGCGCGACGATGCCATGCTGGCCTTCGAGCGCCACTCCACCTCCAAGATCAAAGATGCCGAGGACCTGCTGAGCGTGGCCACGCTGGGCTTCCGCGGGGAGGCGCTGCCCTCGATCGCGGCGGTGTCGCGGTTGCGGCTGGAGACGCGCGCCCCCGAAGACAACGGCGGCACGGTCATCGAGATCGCCGGGGGAAGGATCCTGAAGATCGAAGAGGCGGGACTGCCGGCGGGCACCGCCATCACGGTGCGCGACCTCTTCTTCAATACTCCGGCGCGCAAGAAGTTCCTTAAGGCGGAGTCCACCGAGCTGTCGCACATCGCGTCGCTGGTGACGCACTACGCGCTGGCGCATCCCGAGCTGCACTTCGAACTGCACTCCGCCAGCAACGCCATGCTGGTGGCGCCGCCGGTGGCAACCTCGGCGGAGCGCATCTACCAGGTCTTCGGCAAGGAGACGCTCGACCAGCTTCTGCCGGTGGCGGCGCATCTTGCGCTGGAGCGCGTAGGGCTGCCGCAGCCGCCGCCTTGGGTGATCGAGCGGCGCAAGCAGCGCGGCGAGGAGTATGAGCGGCCGGAGCCGGGCGAGATGCGGCTGAGCGGCTTCGTCTCGCGCCCCGAGATCCAGAAGCTGAACCGCAGTTCCATCTACGTCTTCGTGAACCGGCGGCTGATCCGCGACCGGCTGGTGCAGCACGCGCTCACCGAAGCCTACCGCAACATCCTGCCGCCCACCGTCTTTCCGGTGGTGCTGCTGTTCCTGGAGATGCCGGTGGGCGAGGTGGACGTGAACGTGCACCCTTCCAAGACCGAGGTGCGCTTCCGGCAGTCGCAGGCGGTGCACGACTTCGTGCGCGACTCGGTGCGCGCGGCCCTGGTGAAGGCGCGCCCGGTGCCGCAGTTCACCTCGGAGATCCGGGCGCAGCCCACGGCCTCGCAGGCGCTCACCCCGGGCGCGCGCTGGAGTTCGCTGGGAGCGCAGGCGGAGGCCATGCAGCCCTACTCGGGCGGATTTGAGCTGCGGCCGCCGAGCGCGCCGGCCATCAACCAGAGCATTCCCTTCGAGGGCGGGATCCCGGTGGAGGCCAACGCCGCCATCCCGGTGGCGACGCTGCCGCAGCGTCCCATGCTCAGCCCGGACGACGGCTGCGCCGCGCCCATCGCGGAAGAGGAGATGGACGGCGAGACGCCGCCGCTGGCCTCGCTCAGGCCGCTGGGGCAGATCCGCGAGTCGTTCATCCTGGCGGTGAACGGGCAGGGGCTGTGGATCATCGATCAGCACGTGGCGCACGAGCGCGTGCTCTTCGAGCGCGTGCTCAGGCAGCGCGCCGCCGAGCGGGTGGAAAGCCAGCGCCTGCTGCTGCCGCTGGTGATCGAGCTGACCCCGGCGCAGCAGGCCATCTTCACCGAGATCGCCGACGAATTGCGGCGCAACGGCTTCGAATTGGAGCCCTTCGGCTCGCGCACGGTGGCGGTGAAGACCGCGCCCGCGGGCGTGGACGCGAGCGAGATCGAGAGCATGCTCACCGAATTGCTCGACCACTGGGAGCGCGAGGAGCAGGCCACCAATCTGGAGAAGGCGAGGGCGCGCATCGCGGCCTCGATCTCGTGCCACGCGGCCATCAAGGTGAATACTCCGCTCACCCAGGACAAGATGGAGTGGCTGCTGCGCGAGCTGGCCAGGACGGAGTGCCCGATGTCGTGTCCGCACGGGCGGCCGGTGGTGTTGCGGTATTCTCTAAGGGACATCCAGCGCGCCTTCAAGCGGATCTGATGACCGAGCAGGAACTCCAGGAAAAGCGGCGGCACAAGTGGCGTCTCGACGGGCGGGCGGTGCGCACGCTGGAAGAGGCGCGCGAGTGGGTGGAGTCGGTGGGCTTCGCGCTGCTCTATCCGGTGCGGCCGCCGGTGCTGGCGCCGACCTTGGTCGGCGCATTCGTGGGCGCGGACGACCGCCTGCCCACCTGGCAGCACGCCTTTGAGGACGAGCGCGCGCGCCAGGCCACCGAATTGATGGTGCGTCTGCTGCGGGAGCGCGCCGCCTTCGAGGCCAGCCTGGCGGGGGAGAACAGCCTGCTGGTGGCGGCTTCCATCTTCCCGTATTTTTTCGCGCTGGCGGGAGAGCGCAACCTGCGGCCGGACAGCGGCGCGCCCGAGCGCGCGGAGAAGTTCTCGCCGCTGGCGCGCGACGCCTTTGCCGTCATCCAGCGGGCGGGTCCGCTCTCCAAGCCGCGCATGAAAGAGCTGCTGGGCGGGGAGCCGTCGACGGCGGCGCTGGACCGCGCGCTCAACGAACTGTGGTCGAAGCTGCGCATCACGCGCGTGGACTACAACCCGCGCGAGGGCGCCTCCTGGGACGTGCTGGCGCGCTGGGCGCCGGAGGCGGTGAAGGAGGCGGTGCAACTCTCGGTGGGCGAGGCGCTCTCGGCGCTGGTCTCCAAGTACCTGGACTGCGTGGTGGCGGCGGAGCCGCAGGAGGTGGAGGAGTTCTTCTCGCCCATCGTGGCGCGCTCCAAGGTGAAGGAGAGCGTGAACGCGCTGCTGGCCACGCGCGAGCTGAGCTTCGTGCACGCCGGCCACCGCACCCTGGTGGAGGTGACGCCGGCGCGGGTGGAGGACCCGCGCCGCGGTCCGCCCCTGCCGCGGCGCAAGAAGGCGAGCCCGGCATGAGCGCGGCACGCAAGCTGGTGATCGCCATCGACGGCCCCGCCGGCTCGGGGAAGAGCACGGTGGCGGCCCGCCTGGCGCGCGAGCTGGGCTACGTCAACATCGAGAGCGGGGCCATGTATCGCGCGCTGGCGCTCAAAGCGATCGAATGCGACGCATCGTTCGACGACGAGCGCGCGCTGGTGGCGCTGGCGGCGGATTCCCAGATCGCGCTCGAGCCCACGCTGACGGGCAACCGCGTGCTGCTGGATGGCCAGGACGTCTCGGAGCGGGTGCGCGAGGCGGACGTGACCGAAGCGGCTTCGCGCGTCTCCGTGCATCCCGCGGTGCGCGAGTGGATGGTGGAGCGGCAGCGCGAGCTGGGCGCCCGAGGCGGCGTGGTCATGGAGGGACGTGACATCGGCACCAAGGTGTTTCCCGGCGCCGAGGTGAAGATCTTCCTCGACGCCGATCCGTCCGTGCGCGGGGAGCGGCGCTTCCGGCAGCAGGGCGCGGCGGAAAAGTCGGAGGCGGTGCTGAAGGAACTGCGGGAGCGCGACCAGCGCGACCGCTCGCGCGCGGTCTCGCCGCTGGTGCCGGCCGCGGACGCGGTGGTCATCGACTCCACCAGCCTGAGCATCGAGCAGGTGCTGGCGCGCATCGGACAAGTCGTCGCGCAGAAGCTCGGCTGAGCGCCTTCCGCAACCGGTCCCAAGCAGAAACAAGAAGGGCTGCCCTGGTTGGGGCAGCCCCTATTCACGCGGTGCGCGGGCGGTTCAGCCCGTCTTGTGAATCTCGATATCGCCGCGGTCGTTGGTGAGCTTGAGGTGGGGGCCGCCGCCGCCCACCACCGCCGAAGCGGCGGAGGCGTGGCTGGTGTCGCCGCTGACCTTCACGTCGAAGTCGGAGGTGATCTCGCCGCGGGTGGCCTGGGCGTCCAACTGGAAGCCGGCCTTGGCGGGCAGGTCCAGGGAGATGCGCTGGCGCTGGTTGCTGACCTCGATGTTGCCCAGGGGCAGCTTGCCGGGCTGCAGGGTGACCTCGCCGTTGCGGTTCTGGATGCGCACGTCGCCGGTGAAGTCCTCCAGGTGGATGTCCTTGGAGCTGGTGGTGAGGCGGAAGGGCCCGGCGAAGTCGCTGGCGCGGAGGTCGCCGCTGCTCATGGTGAAGTCGCCGTCGAGCTTCTGGAACTCCAGGTCGGTGCGGGAGGAGTTGAAGCGCACGCTCTTGGCCACCTTGGAGACGTGCATGTCGCCGTAGAAGTCGCCGGAGAAGCTGACGCTGCCGCCGATGTTGGAGACGGTGGAATCGTTGACGCGGCTGCCGATGGAGAGGTCACCGGTGACGTTGTTGGCGGAGACGTCGCCGTGGCGCATGGTGACGTCGGCGTTGCCGGTGATGTCGGCCACGCTGACGTCGCCGTAGGGGACGTTCACTTTGACATCCCCCTCGCGCTCGCGCACCACGACATCGCCGTGGCGGGCGTCGATCTCCAGGGCCGCCTTTTTGGGCAGGAAGATCTCGAGGTTGGCCTGGACG
>DATIWW010000343.1:0-3091 GCA_035519175.1 Terriglobales bacterium | reverse complement strand
GGACGATGCGGCTGCCTGCGCCCACTACGCTATCCAGGGGGTCGCGCCGGAACTGGTGGCGGCGCCGGGCTCGGAGGAAGAGGTCGCCGCGCTGCTGCGCCTCGCCGCCGATCATGGTCTGGCGGTGGTTCCCGCCGGCGGCTTCACCCGGCAGGCCATCGGCGATCCGCCCGCGCGCGCCGATCTGCTGCTCGACCTCGCCCGCCTCACCGCCACCGAGCACTACGATCCCGGCGACCTCACCATCGGGGTGGAGGCGGGCACGCGCTTGGCCGATCTCCAGGCGCGCCTCGCCCAGCACCAGCAGTTCCTGCCCGTCGATCCCGCGAACGCCGCGCGCACCACCATCGGCGGCCTGCTGGCCACCGCCGCGCAGGGCCCGCTTGAGCACGGCTACGGAGGGCTGCGCGACTTCTGCATCGGCATCCGCTTCGTCACCGCCGAGGGCAAGCGCGGCAAGGGCGGCGGCCGCGTCGTCAAGAACGTCGCCGGCTACGACCTGATGAAGCTGCTCATCGGCAGCTTCGGCACCCTGGGGGTGATCACCAGCGCCAGCTTCAAGCTCTTCCATCTGCCGCCGGTGACTCGTACCTACGTGGCCGAATTCGCCGCGCCGGAGGAGGCCATCGCCTTCCGCGACCGCCTGCTGCGCTCCCCGCTGACGCCCATGTGCCTGGAGATCGCCAACCCGCGCGCCGCCGAGTATCTCGGGCTGGCTGCCGGACCCTGGCGCCTCCTGGTGCGCGCCGCGGGCAGCGAGGCCGTGCTCGGCCGCTATCGCGCGGAACTCGGCCAGGCGGTCCCTCGCGAACTCGAGGGCGAAGCCGAAGCCCGCCTCTGGCAGGGCTTCTCCGCCTTCGAGGAGACCATCCTGGCGGGCCACCACAACGCCATGCTCTTCGCCGTGCACGTGCCCATCGCGGAGGTGGCGCCGGCGCTGGCGGCCGCCGAGCGCGCCGCCCTGGACTACAACTTCCTGTGCGCCGCCATCGGGCGCGCCGGCGTGGGCTCGCTGCTGGTGGCCTTCCTGCCCATCGCCGTGGACCCGCCCGCGGCCATGCAATACGCCAACGCCGCCTCCGAATTCCGCAGCCGGCTTCCCGAGGAGCAGGCCTCGGCGGTGGTGCTGCACTGTCCCCGGGAAGCCAAGCCGCACTTCAATCTCTGGGGCACCAGCCCCACCGACTTGGAGGCCATGCGCGCGGTCAAGTCCGCGCTCGACCCTGAAAATCTCCTCAACCGCGGGAGGTTCCTGGTGGGATGAGCACGACCGTGGAAAACCCGATTGTGAAACTGGCCGCCCCCACCGACCGCCCTACCTGGGAGCTGTACTCGGCCTGCGTCCACTGCGGCCTGTGCCTGCCCTTCTGTCCCACCTACCGCGTTCTGGGGCAGGAGGCGGACTCGCCCCGCGGCCGCATCTATCAGGCCCTGCTGGTGGACGAAGGGCGGCTGGCGGTGGGCGAGACCTACGTCACCCACATCGACCGCTGCCTGGGCTGCCGCGCCTGCGAGACCGCTTGTCCCTCCGGCGTGCAGTACGGCCGCATCGTGGAGCGCGCGCGCGCGCAGATCGAGCAGGAGCATCGCCGCCCCTGGCTGGCGCGCCGCCTGCGCCGCTGGTTCTACCTGCGCGTGCTGCGCGACCTGGGAAAACTGCAGCGCCTGGCCCGCCTGCTGCGCTTCTACCAGCGCTCCGGGCTCGAAAGGCTGGTGCGCGCCAGCGGGCTGCTGCGGCTCTTCGGGATGCAGGAAGTCGCGGCGCTGGCGCCCCGCATCGATGACAGCTTCTTCTTCGAGGAGTTCGGCAAGATCTTCCCGGCGGCGGGAGAGCGCCGCGGGCGGGTGGCGCTGCTGGGCGGCTGTGTCGCCGGCGTGGCCTTCAGCAACCTCAACCGCGCCACCGTGCGCGTGCTGACCCAGAACGGCATCGAGGTTCACGTCCCGGGGGAGCAGGGATGCTGCGGGGCGCTGCACGCCCACGCCGGATACCGTGAAGAGGCCCGCGCGCTGGCGCGCCAGAACCTGCGCGCCTTCGAGAGCGGCGGCTTCGACGCCATCCTCTCCAACGCCGCCGGCTGCGGCGCCACCATGAAGGAGTACGACGACCTGCTGGCGCACGATCCGGAATACTCCGGACGCGCGCGCGCCTTCGTCAGCAAGACGAAAGACGTGACCGAGTACCTGGCCGCGATGGGCCTGCGCCCGGTGCGCCAGCCGTTGGGCAAGCGCGTGACTTACCAGGACCCCTGCCACCTGGCCCACGGGCAGCGGGTGCGCTCGGCGCCGCGCGAGTTGCTGAAGGCGGCGGGCGCCGAACTGGTCGAGATGCCGCACCCCGACTACTGCTGCGGCTCCGCCGGCACCTACAACGTGGTGGAGAGCGCGCTGGCTTCCCAGATCCTCGAGGCCAAGATGGACGAGGTGGCCGCGACCGGCGCTCCCATCCTGGCCACCGCCAACGTCGGCTGCATGCTGCAGTTGCGCGCCGGCGTGGCCCAGCGGCGGCTCGACATGGAAGTCCGGCACGTCATCGAGCTGCTGGACGAAGCGTACTAACCTACATGGGTGTCATTCTTCCGCCGAGCGAAGCTCGGCGGGAGAATCTGGCGATGCAGGTCGCGCCACCAGGACCAGTCGCGCCCGCGACGTCCTCAGATCCTCCGCTCGCCTTCGCCTCGCGAAGGATGACACCTCCAGGGATTCCGGTAAGGTCAACAGACCGGCGTCACAGCAGCTTCTCCGCCTTCTCCAGGTTCGACACCCCCAGCACGATGAGCGCGCGGTCGGCCGAGCCCTTCACGATGGTGCCGTAGGCGTACTCGACGTTGATGCCGGCGTCGGCCAGCTTGCGGGTGATCCGTCCCAGCGCGCCCGGGCGGTCGGTGGCCCGCACCGCGATGGCCTCTTCCTCGCTGTAGGCCATGCCCAGGTGGTCCAGCACCTTCTGCGCGGTGGGGTGAGGCGTGGCCACGATGCGGATCACGCCCGCGGGCCCGGGCGTGGCCATGATGGCGCTGATGTTCACCGCCACCTTGGCCATCTCGGTACACACCTGGGCCAGCGTTCCCGGCTGGTTGGTCCCGCGCAC
>DATIWW010000342.1:0-4200 GCA_035519175.1 Terriglobales bacterium | reverse complement strand
GAGCCCAAACTGGTCGCCTTCCTCAACGGCGACGAGGAGGCCGCCGAGTCGCTGGTGCAGGTGGGCACCGCGCGCGAGGCCCTCGCCGCCCTGCGCGACAAGCTGCGCGCGGAGAAGGACCTGGTCATCGTCTTCGGCTCGGAATTGCGCGGGCCTGACCTCGCCGCGCTGGTGAAGTTCGGCTCGGGCATCCCGGGCGCGAAGTTCGCCTGCCTGGGCGACTACGCCAACTCCCGCGGCGCCGCCGACATGGGCCTCTATCCCGACCTGCTGCCCGGCTACCTGCCGCTGGAGCAGGGCCAGCGCTTCCGCCAGGCCTGGGGAGACTTCCCCGCCGAGCGCGGCCTCAACCTGAAGCAGATGGTGGGCGCGGCCAAACGCGGCGAACTGGCGGCGCTTTACGTCGTAGGCTCCAACCCGGTCGCGCGCTTCGCCCTCGACCCCTTTGCCTTCACCGGCAGCTTCGTGGTGGTCCAGGACATGTTCCTGACTGAGACCGCGATGCTAGCCGACGTGGTGCTGCCCGCGGCCAACGCCTACGAAAAGTCGGGCAGCATGACCAACACTTGCGGCGACCTGCAACTGCTGCAGAAGGCCGGAGACTTCGCCGGGCCGCGCGCGGACCTGGACATCATCGCCCAGCTCGCCGCGCGCATGGGCTTCGACCTGGCGAAGCTGCTGCCGCGGGGCGGCGGGATGCAGGCCGACCTGGGGCAGTCGCGGGGAGCGCAGGCGGGCGAGGCCGATCGCCAGGCAGTCTGGCTGGAGCGCCAGGCCCTGGAGCCGCGGCTCAGCCAGTTCAGCCCGGCGGCGGTGCGCGACGAGATCCAGCGCCTGGTCCCGGGCTACGCGGTGGACGCGCTGAACCTGCTGGCCGGCAACGATGTCCACACCCGCACCGAGCAGAACGCTGTCGGCCGCGCCCAGGCGGACGAATTGATTCTCCCCGCGCGCGACGATCTGTTCAGCTCGGGCACGCTGGGACGCTACTCCTCCATCCTCAACCAGGTGATGGAGCGCCGGCTGCGGTTGCCGGGCGAGAAAGAGGTCGCCGCCGATTGAGCGGCCGGCCACACCAGTAACGCTGTTCAACTTTTGCTTGAGGAAACGGGACGCACGCTCTTGTCGGAGTTCGCCATCTACGTCGCGATCGCGATCGTCAAGATCGTGGTGCTGGTCGTTCTGCTGCTGACCGGCGTGGCCTACACGGTGTGGCTGGAGCGCAAGCTGGTGGGACACATCCAGAACCGCTGGGGCCCGACGCGCGTCGGCCCCTTCGGCCTGCTGCAGCCCCTGGCCGACGGGCTCAAGCTCATCTTCAAGGAAGACCTGGTGCCGCCGCACGTGTACCGGCCGCTCTACATCCTGGCGCCCATGCTCTCGCTCGCGCTGGCGCTGACCTCGATCTCCGTCATCCCCTTCGGGAACTCGATCACCATCGCCGGCCGCGCCATCCCGCTGCAGATCACCGACGTCAACATCGGGCTGCTGGTCATCCTGGGCGTGACCTCGATCGGGGTGTACGGCGTGGCCCTGTCGGGGTGGTCGTCGAACAGCAAGTACTCGCTGCTGGGCGGGCTGCGCGCCAGCGCCCAGATGGTGAGCTACGAGGTGGCGCTGGGGCTCTCGCTGGTAGGGGTGCTCATCCTCTCCGGCACCTTCAGCCTGCGCGGCATCGTGGAAGCGCAGGCCGGCGGCGTGCTGCACTGGAACATCTTCGGCGGCTTCCAGTTCGTGGCCTTCTTTATCTATCTTTGCGCCGCCTTCGCCGAGACCAACCGCACTCCCTTCGACCTCCCCGAGGCCGAGACCGAGCTGGTGGCCGGCTATCACACCGAGTACAGCTCGATGAAGTACGCCATGTTCATGATGGCCGAGTACGCCAACATGATCACCGTGGGCTGCCTGGCTTCCCTGCTCTTCCTGGGCGGGTGGAGCGGGCCGGTGCCCGCCTTCCTGCCGGCGTGGGCGCAGGCGCTCATGCCCGTCTTCTGGTTCTCGCTGCGGATCTTCCTCTTTCTCTGTCTCTACATCTGGGTGCGCGGGACGCTGCCGCGCTTCCGCTACGACCAACTGATGGCCTTCGGATGGAAGGTCCTGCTGCCGCTGGCGCTGGCCAATATCGTGGTGACCAGCCTGGTGGTGGGACTGAGGGCTTAGCATGCAGCAGCTTCTGTTCTTCCTCTTCGCGGCAATCTGCGTGGCCGGCGCCATCAACCTGCTGGCGCAGCGCCATCCCATCTCGAGCGCCTTGTCGCTGATCGTGGTGATGGGCTCGCTGGCGGTGATCTACCTGCTGCTGGGCGCGGAGTTCGTGGCTGCCATCCAGCTCATCGTCTATGCCGGCGCCATCATGGTGCTGTTCGTCTTCGTCATCATGCTGCTCAACGCGGGTGAGGAAGAGCGCACGCCCGGCAGCCGCGTGGCGTGGCTCTTCGGCTATCCCGCGGTCGCCATTCTGGCCGGGCTGCTGACCTGGGTCTTTCTGCATGGCGGGCGCCAGGTGGCGGGGGCAGTGCCCCTGGGCGGGCCGCTGGCCGCCTCTGCGGGCTCGCTGGAGAGCGCCGCCGATGCCGGCACCGCCGTCAACATCGGCCGCCTGCTCTTCCACGATTTCCTGCTGCCCTTCGAGGTCACGTCGGTGCTGGTGCTGATCGCCATCATGGGCGCGGTGGTGCTGGCGCGCCGAGGGGAGGAGTGATGGTCCCGCTCTCCTATTACCTGGTGCTGGGCGCGGTGCTGTTCTCCTGCGGCGTGGTGGGCTTCCTGTTCAAGCGCAACCTCATCGCCATCTTCCTCTCCATCGAGCTCATGCTGAACGGTGTGAACCTGTCGTTCGTGGCCTTCGCTGCGCACTGGCACCGCTTGAGCGGCCAGGTCTTCGTCTTCTTTGTGATGGTGGTGGCCGCGGCCGAGGCCGCGGTGGGGCTGGCGATCATCATTGCGGTCTACCGAACGAGAGAAACGCTGAATGTCGACAAGGTGAATTTGCTGAAGCTGTGAGACAAGTCGTTGGTCGTTGGTCGTTAGTCGTTCGCCGGAGACTGGACGGCCAACGACCAACGACAAACGACTCACGACTCAAGAAACACGATGATTCTTGGCTACCATCTTTGGCTCATTCCGTTGCTGCCGCTGGCGGGCGCGGCGCTCAACGGGTTCTTCGGCCGCCGCTCCTCCAAGCGCGCCGTGGCCGCGGTGGGATTGGCCTTCGTGGGCGCCTCCTGCCTGTGGGCGTGGCGCGTGGCCTGGCTGTTCTGGCACTTGCCGCCCAACCAGGTCCCCCTGGTGGGCAACTACGTCACCTGGATCCAGGCCGGCAACTTCGTGGTGGACTACAGCCTCTACGTGGACCAGCTCTCCCTGGTCATGATGCTGGTGGTCTCGACCGTCGGCTTCATCATCCACATCTATTCCGTCGGCTACATGGCGGAGGAGGGCGGCTACTACCGCTACTTCTCCTTCCTCAACCTCTTCATGTTCTTCATGCTGACGCTGGTGATGGCCGAGAGCTACCTGCTGATGTTCATCGGCTGGGAGGGCGTGGGGCTGGCCTCGTACCTGCTCATCGGCTTCTTCTTCCGCCGCGATGCCGCCGCCGCCGCCGGCATGAAGGCCTTCCTGGTCAACCGCATCGGCGACTTCGGCTTCCTCATCGCGCTCTTCCTGCTGATCAAGTACTTCGGGACGCTCAGCTTCCAGGAGCTGTTCTCCGCGATCGGAGAATTGAAGCCCGAGGCGGCAACCGTCGTTCCTTTTACCGCCATCGGCCTGCTGCTGCTGATGGGCGCTTGCGGCAAGTCGGCGCAGCTTCCTCTGTATGTCTGGCTGCCCGACGCCATGGAGGGCCCCACCCCGGTCTCGGCGCTGATCCACGCCGCCACCATGGTGACCGCCGGGGTGTACATGGTGGCGCGCTCGCACCTCATCTTCGACCGCGCCCCCGACGCGCTGCTCGCCGTCGCGGTGGTGGGCTGCCTGACCGCGCTCTTCGCCGCCACCATCGGCATGGCGCAGAACGACATCAAGCGCGTGCTCGCCTATTCCACCATCTCCCAGCTCGGTTACATGTTCATGGCTTGCGGCGTGGCCGCGTACTCCGCCGGCATCTTCCACCTGATGACCCACGCCTTCTTCAAGGGCCTGCTCTTCCTGGCGGCGGGCTCGGTGATCCACGCCGTGGGCGGCAACCAGGACATG
>DATIWW010000341.1:0-2566 GCA_035519175.1 Terriglobales bacterium | reverse complement strand
GCCGCGCCGTACAGGATCGCCTCCGGCCGGGGCGGGCACCCCGGGACGTAATAATCGACGTGCACCGCCCGGTCCGCGCCGCCGAGCAGGCTGTAGCTGTCGAACCAGCTGCCGCCCCCGCAGGCGCAGGAGCCGATGGCCATGACCAGGCGCGGCTCGGGAACCGCTTCCACGAGGCGCTGCAGTGCCGGGGCGATCTGCCGCGTGACGGGGCCGCTGATGAGGATGACATCGGCGTGCCGTGGCGAGCCCACCAGCCGGATGCCGAAGCGCTCGGCGTCGTAGTACGGCGTGAGCACGTCGATGACCTCGATGTCACAGCCGTTGCACGCGCCCGCGTTGCAGTGGTAGACCCAGAGCGAGCGTGGGAACATCTTGCGGCACAGTGCTTTCAGCATACCGTCCTCCTGCGGCGCGGTCGTGCGCGCGGGCGCCGGCGCGCTGCCTCAGCTGGTGGGCACCAGTGTCGCGAGCAGCAGCGCGGCGCGGTGCAGCAGCGAATTGGCGATAGCGGGCGCGACGCCCAGGACGAGGCAGGCGGCGGCGAGCGCCAGCATGGGCACCCAGAGGGTGGCCGGCACCTCGCGGGCGCCCTCGAGCTCGGCGGCCGGCTGCGCGGGTGCGCCCCAGAAGACCCGGTAGGCGGGCCGGATGAGCGCGACCATCGTCAGCAGACTGGTGAACACGGCGATGGCGACGGCCCACCACATGCCGGAATCGGCCAGCGCCAGGTAGATGGTGAACTTGCTCATGAAGCCGTTGAAGGGCGGGAAGCCGGCGATGGCCAGCGCGCCCACTACGAAGCAGAGACTGGTGATCGGCATCTGCCGGGCGAGCCCGCCCAGGTCGCTGACGCGGCGGCGCCCGGTCGCGTAGATCACCGCCCCCACCGACATGAAGAGCAGCGACTTGAAGAGCGCGTGGTTGAGCAGGTGGAAGAGCCCGCCGAACGCGCCCAGGTAGGTCCCCAGGCCGATGCCCGCCAGGATGTACCCCATCTGGCTCACGGAGGAGTACGCGAGCAGGCGCTTCAGGTCGTCCTGCGCCATGGCCAGCAGCACCCCCAGCAGCATGGTGAAAACGCCAAGGGCCACGGCGAAGATCGTGATCTGCGGGATGGCCGGGAAGAAGATGCTCACGGTCCGGGCCAGCGCGTAGAGTGCCACCTTGATCATGACGCCCGATAGCAGCACGCTGACGGGCGTGGGCGCTTCGGCATGGGCATCGGGGAGCCAGGCATGGAAGGGCGCCAGCCCCGCCTTCATGCCGAAGCCGATCACCAGCAGCGCGGTGGCGATGAGCGAGATGCGGTGTGGCATGAACGGCGCCACGGCGCGCAGGCTGCTGATGAGCAGTGCTTCGCGCCCCGCCAGCCTGCCGGTGGCCGCACCGGCCGCGTATACCACCACGCAGCCGAAGAGCGCGAAGGTGATTCCTACGGTCAGCAGCATGAGGTACTTGTAGCCGGCCTCCAATGCCCGCCGGTCCCAGAAGAAGGCCACCAGGAGGCCGGAGGTGAGCGTCGTCGCCTCCACGGCCACGTACAGCATCACGATGTTGTTGGTGACGACGGCCCAGGCCATCGTGCCCAGGAACCAGACGAGCAGCGCGTAGAAGATCGCGAGGCGATGTTCCGCCTTACCCACCCCTATGCGGTCCAGCAGCGGCTGGTGCTCGAGGTAGTCCACGGAGTACAGCAGGGCCGCGAGGCCGACGACGCTGAGCACGAGCACGAGAAGCGCCGAGAGCGCGTCCACGCGCAGCTCATTGGACCAGGCCGTCAGCACGCCGCCGGCTACGACGCGCGCCACCATCCAGCCCGCCAGCAGCGCCATGATCACCCCGGTGAGCAGGGCGATTCCCTTGGCGACGCGATGCGAGCGCGGGCGCGCGGCCAGGATCACGAACCCGGCGAATATGGGCACGAGGAAGACCGCCGCCGGCAGTAGCGAGGCGGTTTCCGTCGCTCCGACCTGGATGGGCGGCGCGGTCACCATTGCAGCTCCCTGAGGCGCAGCGTATCGGTAGTGCCGAACTCCCGGTAGACGCCCTGGATCACGTAGAGCAGCAGCCAGACGGCCACCACCACCTCCGAAGCGACGCCGAAGAGCGCCGTCTCCGGCAGCGTGGGCGCCAGGCTGACCAGGCTGAGGTGCACGCCGTTCTCCAGCAGGCAGAGGCCGATCACGGCCTTGATGGCGTCGCGCCGCGTCAGCAGTGCGTACAGCCCGAGCACGAACACCGTGGCCGCCACGGCGAGGTTGGTCTGCAGCACCTCGTTGCGCGCCGCTTCCATGCCCGGCGCCAACGCGCCCACCTGGGTGTGCGTCAGGTGGAAGAAGACCACCATGAGCAGGGCAGCCACCACGACCGATGGCCCGAAGCCGACCAGCGGCGGCTCCTCCCTCTCCTGCGTGCGGCCGACGTAGCGGAACAGCAGCCAGGGCACCAGCACGGCCTTGGTGAGCAGCGCCGTGGCGCCCCACCAGTAGAGGGCCGCATTCTGTCGCGCGAAGCTGAACAGTAGCGCCACGATGAGAAGTGCCTGCCCCACATAGGCGGAGGT
>DATIWW010000340.1:0-3301 GCA_035519175.1 Terriglobales bacterium | reverse complement strand
CCGTCGGGCGTGACGCCTTTGTGCCCGATGCCCAGCTTGCGCTTGCAGCCGTCGAAGACCTTCTCCGCGCCCGCCAGCATGCAGGAGATGTTGGTGCACACCTGCACGTTGTACCTGCCGATGGGCTGGGTGTGCAGCATGGAGTAGTAGGAGATCACGTTGCGGACCTCGAGCTCGGTCAGGTCCAGGCGCTGGGCCAGCTCGCGGACGATCTCGTCGGTGAGATAGCCGGCCTCGTCCTGCGCGTAGAGCAGCATGGGGACGAGCACGGAACGCTTGGTGGGATAGTTCCCCAGCATCCGTTCATAGCGGGCTTCGAGTTGGTCCGAAAACTTCATTCTCTTCCCAGCTACTAGCTTCTAGCTACTAGCGATCGATTTCCCCCAGCACGATGTCGATGCTTCCAATGGCCGCCACCACGTCCGCGATCAGCCGGCCCTCGCACATCTTGGCCAGCGCCTGCAGGTTGGCGTAGGAGGGCGAGCGCATGTGCACGCGGTAGGGCTTGGCGGTGCCGTCGCTCACCACGTAGTAGCCCATCTCGCCGCGCGGCGACTCGATGGCCTGGTAGACCTCCCCTTCCGGCACGGGGAAGCCCTCAGTCACGATCTTGAAGTGATAGATGAGCGCTTCCATCTGCGTCTTCATCTTCTCGCGGTCGGGAAGGACGACCTTGGGCGCGGCCGCCTTGACCGGGCCCTCGGGCATCCCCGCCAGCGCCTGCTGCACGATCTGGTTGGACTCGCGCAGTTCCTGGACGCGCAGGATGTAGCGCGCGAAGACGTCGCCGTCCTGCGAGACCGGCACCTGGAACTGGAACTTCTCGTAGCTGGAGTAGGGCAGGTCGCGGCGCAGGTCCCAATCCACGCCGCTGGCGCGGGCGGTAGGGCCGGTGGCGCCCAGCGCGATGGCATCTTCGCGCGAGAGCTTGCCCACGCCCTGGGTGCGATTCAGCCAGATGCGGTTGCCGGTGAGCAGGTCTTCGTACTCGTCCACCTTCTCCGGGAAGCGGTCGGCGAACTGCTTGACGCGCTCGAAGAAGCCCAACGGCGGCTCCAGCGCCAGGCCCCCCACGCGGAAGTACGAGGTCATCATGCGCTGCCCGCTGACCATCTCGAAGAGGCGCAGCACGTCCTCGCGCTCGCGGAAGCAGTAGAGGAAGACGGAGAGCGCGCCGATGTCCATGGCGTGCGTCCCCAGCCACACCAGGTGAGAGTTGATGCGGGTCAATTCGTTGAGCAGCACGCGCATCCACTGCGCGCGCGGCGGGATCTCCAGCCCCAGCAGCTTTTCCACCGCCAGCACGTAGCAGAGGTTGTTGGTCAGAGGGCAGAGGTAGTCGATGCGGTCGGTGAGCGGCACCACCTGCTGGTAGAACTTGGCCTCGCAGGTCTTCTCGATGCCGGTGTGCAGATAGCCGATGTCGGGCATCATGCGCACCACGTTCTCGCCGTCGATCTCCAGGATGAGCCGCAGCACGCCGTGGGTGGAGGGATGCTGGGGACCCATGTTCAGGATCATGGTGCGGTCCTGCCCCGCCTCCAGCACCGGGGTTGGCGTGAGGTGGGCCATGCTAGCGGTAGCCCTCCACGGGATAGTCCTTGCGCAGGGGATGTCCCTGCCAGTCCTCGGGCATGAGCAGGCGGCGCAGGTAGGGATGCCCGGCGAAGCGCACCCCGAACAGGTCGAAGACCTCGCGCTCGAAGTAGTTGGCGGCGGGCCAGACGCTGGTCACCGACTCCAGGTTGGGATCGTCGCCGGGCACGCGCACCTTCAGCCGTACCCGCTCCTTGCGCGGCAGCGACAGCAGGTGATAGACGACCTCGAAGCGGGGCTCGCCGGGATAGCGGTCCACGCAGGTCAGGTCGGAGAGGAAGTCGAAGCGGGTGGCCGGGTCGGCTTCCAGGATGGCGCAGGCCTCGCGCAGCCCGCTGCGCTCCAGGATCAGGGTGAGCTCCTCGCGGTCCAGCACCGCCGCCTCGACCGCCGCCGGCTTCCATGCCAGCAGGCGCGCCAGCGCCGGGCGCTCCTGCAGCGCTTCGATGGTGCGGATGGCGGGCGCGAGTGCCATCTACAGGCCGCTCCCTCCGGGGCGCGACCAGTCCAGCGCTCCCTTTTTCCAGATGTAGAAGAAGCCCACCAGCAGGATACCTATGTACACCAGCATCTCCCAGAAACCGAACATCTTCAGCTCGCGGTAGATCACCGCCCAGGGATAAAGGAAGACCGCTTCCACGTCGAACAGGATGAAGAGCATGGCCACCAGGTAGAACTTGACGGAAAAGCGCTGGCGGGCGTCGCCGGTGGGCAGGATGCCGCACTCGTAGGGCTGGAGCTTGGCGCGGGTGGGCCGGTGCTTGCCCACCAGGGCCGAGAGCAGGACCATTCCGCCGGCCAGCCCCATGACCACCAGCACATGGATCAGCAGCGGGAGGTAGCGGGCGAAATAGTTGTCGGGCATAGGGTTAGCGTGCTATAACAAGCGCGCCTGCGACACCAAAACTGTCCACTATAAAATCACGGTGGAAGAGTGTCAAATGAGGGAAAGCGGCCGCGCGCGGCCGTCTCGCAGGGAGATGGGGCAGCCTCAGAACCCAGGTCATGATCTTCGGCTTCAACACTGACATCAAGTCGGGCGAAACCGTGTACCACGTGCAGAGCGAGGCGCGGGAGGCCGACCTGCTGCTGCAGACCCAGGTGTTCGTGCGCGGGCGCTGCATCGGCAAACGCGCCTCCTCCTATGCCGACCGCGTGGCCGAGCCCGGCTTCGCCGACGAGCAGATGCATGAATTGCTGAAGGCCCAGCACCGCCAGGTGCTGGAGGCCGTCCGCGAGGGCAAGGTCGAGTCCCTGCTGGCCGGCGAGATCCAAGACTACGACGGCTCCGGCCTGGTCCTGCGCTGGACCAATGCCCAGTCCGTCTTCACCGAGAACACGGTGGTGCTGCGCTTGCAAGTCACCGACCGCGGCGCCCCGGTGGAGGGCGCCAAGCTCACCACCCGCTTCGCCGTCTCCAACCAGGCCCCCATCTACTCCCAGGCACTCACCGACGCCGCCGGCATCGCCGAGACCAAGGTCTTGCTGGAGGAATCCTCGCTGCCCGAGGCGGTGGTGCTGGTGCAGGCCGCGCACGACGGCAAGTCGGCCACCCGCAAGTTCCGACTGCGCCGCGGCTGAGGCTTTCCCCGGGCCCCGCATGATCTTCGGCTTCAACACCGACGTGAGGTACGGCGACATCCTCTATCACGTCATGACCGAGCCTCGCCCCGACGACCTGCTCTTCCAGAGCGTGGTCTTCGTG
>DATIWW010000339.1:0-3288 GCA_035519175.1 Terriglobales bacterium | reverse complement strand
TCTCCGCTCCTCTACGCCCTCGACTACCTCGCCTGCCTTGCTCTCTTGCTGCTGCTGGGCCTGGGCGTCCGCCGCCGCCCTGGCGTTGCCGCCTGCATGATCGCCTTGTCCATCGTCCCTCTTCTTCTTTTCTTTACCTCGATCTCCGGCCTCGCCACCTATACCTATGGGGCGCTCCCTGGTTATGCCGTCCTCTCCCTGCTCTTTTTGCTCGACCTGCGGGAGACCGAGCTTCCGCCCTGGCTGTTCAGCCTGTATGCGGCCCTCAATGCGCTCAACCTCGTAGCCTGCGCCGCCATTGTGGCCGGAAACCAGTGGCTCTCGACCGTCCTGATCACTCACTACTCCGTCTTCTATCCCGACCTGGTCGCCAACATGCTGCTGATGAGAATGCCGGTCTTGACCTTCGGCACCCATTCTCTGGCGGCGTTCTTTTTCTATCTTTTCTTCTATGCTTCCTTCCAAACCTACCGGCTCAGGCGGAAGAAGCTCTTCCTTGTCTTTGCCGTGGGGTATGTGCTGCTGAACTTGGCCTTGCTCTCGGTGACCGGGCTGGTCCTGGCTTGCCTGGCCACCGTCCAGATGGCTCATCATTTCTGGTCGTCGTTCCGGCATCGTTGGCTTTGGGCGGCGGGCGCGCTGGCGCTGGCGTGCCTGGTGGCGATCTTCGTTCCGGTCGAGCCGCTCTTCCTGAGCGGGCGCGACCTGGTCCTGAGTGCGCGAGACATCGTGGCGGATCCCGGCGCCGGCTTCCTGGGCAGGCTGATGCCGGGCGGCACCCTGCACTACGATCTTCAGTATCTCCAGGAACACCCGTTGCGGCCGGTGGGCGTGAGCTACCGGGAGGGGCTGATGCTGGGCGATAGCGGCATGATCGAATACCTCCTGCGCGGCTCCCTTGTCCTCGTGTTCCTCGTTTATGGCGGATTCTTCCTCTTCCTCCGGCGGAGCCTGGTGGCAAAGGCCGACCTGTATCTTCTGTTCTTGGTGACCCTGGCTTTTGAAACCGGCTTCACTGTGCTCACCTACCCCCGGGCCTTGTGCGTGCTTCCCTTTCTGGTGGTGTATCTGAACGGCTTGCGCCGAGCCCCGCCGGCGGAGCGCGCGCCCATCGCGGGAGGCGGCCGCGTGCTAAGATGCCCTGACCCGCAGGCGCCGCCCATCGCCCATTCTTGAGGATCGCAGCATGAGATCGCGCCAGTCCCCTCTCGGAAAGGTGTGGGCATCGATCTCGAAGTACGGGCTTCGCGCTGGCCTGCGGGATGCCGCCGCCCGCTGGGGACGCGGCCAACTCAAGCTTCCCTATGACGTGCTGGGCGACTACGGGTGGGTGCTGGCCCCGGACCGGCCGGCGAGGCTGAAAGCCTCCCCTGGGCCGGCTCCTCGGTCCATCAACTGGCTGGTTCCGGATGTCTCCTGGGGCTCGGGAGGCCTGTTCAACATCTTCCGCAGCATCCGCCACCTCGAGCAGTGGGGCCACAAGAACCGCGTGTACGTGGTCGGGGCGGCCGGCCGCGGCTCGGCCTTGGCCCAGGTGGTGAACAGGAAGTACTTCCCGATCCAAGGCTCGGTCGAACCGTTCACGGGAGAAGTGAGCGATAGCGATGCCCTGATTGCGACTTCCTGGGTGACGGCTTACGCGGCCCGCGCGCTGGAAAACACGGCGCGGAAGTTCTACTTCGTGCAGGACCTGGAGCACCTCTTCTTTCCGCCCGGCAGCCTTCACGAGTTCGCCAAGCAGACCTATGCCTGGGGCTTCCATGGCATCACGGCGGGGAGATGGATTGCCGAGGTGCTCCAGCACGAGTTCGGGATGATGTGCTCGCCCTTCAGTTTTTCCTACGACCGCGAGATCTACTCTGCCCGGGGCCGCCGCCGGCTCCCCGAAGGCAAGAAGCGCGTGCTCTTTTACGCCCGCCCAGCCTCGGAGCGGCGGGGCTTCGAGTTAGGGGTCCTGGCCCTGTCGCTCGTGGCGCAGAAGATGCCCGAGGTGGAGTTCGTGCTGGTGGGATTCCCGCGGCAGGCGCTGCGCCTGCCCTTCTCCGCGGTGCTTCCCGGCGTCTTACCGCCCGCGGAGCTGTCGGCACTGTATCGCAGCTGCGCGGTCGCGCTGGTGCTCTCGCACACCAACTTGTCGCTGCTGCCACTGGAGCTGATGGCGTGCGGATGCGCCGTGGTTTCGAATTCCGGTCCCAATGTGGAGTGGCTGCTGACGGCCGAGGCCGCGCAACTGACGCCTTCCACTCCCCCCGCCATGGCCGACGCCATTCTGGCCCTGCTGGGGGATGAGGGCCTGCGCACCCGCAAGGCAGCGGCCGGTCTCGTCCTGGCTCAGAGCACGGACTGGGAGGTAGAAGGCCGCAAGATCGAGGCCGGCCTGCAGCGCGGCTTGGAGCTTGCCCGCGAGGAAGGCCGCGATGCCTGAACCTGCCCTCGCCGTCGTCCTGGGGGGGAGCGGCTTCCTCGGCCAGTACCTCTGCCGGAGCCTGCTGGCAGCGGGCTTCCGCGTGCGTTCGGTCTCCAGGTCCGGAGCTCCGAAGGGGTCCGGCGAGCCCTGGTCCTCGCAGGTGGAGTGGGTCTCCGCTGCCCTAGGAACCCCTGAGGCGGCCTCCGCGCTGCGCCAGGCCGATTCCGTCTTCCACCTGGCCTGCACTACCCTGCCCTCCACCTCCAACGCCGACCCTGGCTATGACCTGGAATCCAACCTGCTGGCCACGGTGCGCACGCTGGAGGCAGCCGCCGCCGTGGGAGTACGGCGGTTGGTGTTCGTCTCGTCCGGCGGCACCGTGTACGGTCCGGCGCGGCAGGTTCCCATTGCGGAGAGCCATCCCACAGATCCCATCTGCTCCTACGGGATCCACAAGCTGGCTATCGAGAAGTACCTCCACGTATTCCGGGTGAGCAACCGCCTGGACTCGGTGGTCTTGCGGGTCGCGAATATGTACGGCGAGTCGCAGGACTGCAGCCGGCCCTTGGGCGCCATCGCGCACTTCACCGGCCGCGCCGTGAAGGGCCAACCCATCGAGATCTGGGGCGATGGCAGGACGCTGCGGGACTACGTCCATGTGGACGACGTCGTGGGGGCGCTGGTGCGGGCTGCCGCGTATGCAGGAAAGGAGCGGGTGTTCAACATCGGCAGCGGTCGTGGAGTCTCCCTGCTCCAGTTGGTGGAGATGCTGCGCGACCGCATCTCCACGCCGGTCACCGTGAAGCACCTGCCCGGACGGGATTGCGACGTCGCGGAGAACGTACTGGACATCGGACGGGCGCGGAGGGAACTGGCATGGT
>DATIWW010000338.1:0-16319 GCA_035519175.1 Terriglobales bacterium | reverse complement strand
TACTTGCGGATGCCCAGCTTCTGGATGACGCTCTTGTAGCGCTCGGAATCGTATTTCTTCAGGTAGTCGAGCAAGCGACGCCGCTTGCTGACCATCATCAGAAGGCCGCGCCGGGAAGCGTGGTCCTTCTGGTGCGTCTTGAAGTGATCCGTCAGCTCACCGATACGCTGGCTCAGCAGTGCGATCTGCACTTCCGGGCTGCCGGTGTCGCTCTTGTGGACGCCATACTGGCGGATGATCGACGCCTTCTGTTCTCTCGCTAACACTACGCTGGTGCACTCCTATCGTTTTCTCGTCGTTTTAGTGACCCATCGAGAGTACCATGCGCCCCGGAAAAGTGTAAAGGTGGCGTCTGTAGGCGGCCAAGGCCGGCACCACCCCTCAGTTTGCGGCTGTCATCCTTCGCGAGGCGAAGCCGAGCGGAGGATCTGCCGCGATCGTCGCGCAACCGGCCCGGTGACGCAGGCCGCGTCGCCAGATCCTCCCGCCTCCCTTCGGTCGCCGGAAGGATGACACCTCCGAAGATTCGGCTGCCGCCCCGCTGACTCCCGACCCCTGACTCCTGACTCCTCCCCAGGCTGCCTTTCCACGCCCGCCCGCGTCTAACTCCCGATAACCCCGGGGGATTCCTCCCTGAAGAGAGCGAGGTTATAATCCCGCTCCATGTCCAGACCATCGAAACTCGCCCGTTGCCTCACCCTGCTCCTCACCCTTCTTCTTCTGGTCCCGCCCGACGGGGCCACCTGCGGAGGTGGCGGAGGCGGCGGCATGGGCGGCATGGGCGGCGGCTCCTCCATGCCGGACCAGACCTTCCCCGTGCCCTGGAAGATCGTCCAGCCCTCCGATCCCGCGCCCACGGCGGGGCTGGCGCTGTACTGGCTGCCCTCCTCGCAGACCGAGTTGGAGCAGTCCAGCCTGCGCTACTCCCGCACCCTCTCGCTCTACGCCTCCCAATGCGTGAGCATGGGGGTGGTGGACTACCGCACCGAACTGGGCCAGAAGCTGCTGTCGGGCGGCAAGACGCCCCTGGCGGTCCTCGCCCAGCCCGACGGCACTGCCCTCGCCAAGGCCGAGAACAAGAACGGCTTCCTCAAGGTCGATCAGGTCGAGAAGATGCTGGAGACCGAAATGAAGACGCGCGAGGACAAGCTCAAGCAGCAGATGGACGAGGCCAAGGAAAAAGCCAAGTCGGGCGACCAACCGGGCGCCATCGCCCTCTACCGCTCCGTCTACGAGCAAAAGTGCATGTTCCCGGGCAAGGCCAAGGACGCCGCCAAGCAACTCAAGAAGCTGGGCGTGCAGGACGTCGCCGAGGTGCCTGACGCTCCCATTTTCGATGCCCGCGTGAGCGCCCGCATTGAGCAGCTCATGCAGGCCGGGCTAAAGGCGGAGAACGCCGCCCGTTACCGCGAGGCCGAGCGCCTTTACTCGCAGGCCCACCGCCTCGATCCCGCCGATCCCACCCCGCTGCGCTACCTGGGCGAACTCTATCGCCATGAACTCGGCGACTGGGACAAGGCCGCCGCCATCTTCCACCAGGTCCTGGACATGCCCGCCGACCCGCTCTCCCGCGCCGTCGCCCTGCACGGCCTGGGCAAGATGACCATCCACAACGGCGAGTTCAAAAAGGGCCTGGGGCTGATGGAGCAGTCGGTCGAGGTCTTCCCCCTGGCCCTGGCCTACCGCAACCTGGCCGTCTACTGGAACTCCGAGGGCGACGCCGCCAAGACCGACTTCTACGTGAGGAAGGCGCTGGCGCTCGAGCCCAAGGACCCCTTCAACCTGGTCTTCGCCGCCGTCTTCGAGGCGCAGAGCGGCCACACCGAGGAAGCGCTGAAGATCGCGCGCCAGAACCAGGCGCTCCTGATGGCTTCCTACAACCTGGCCGCCATCTACGCCCAGGCCGGGCAGAAGGACAAGGCCCTGGCCCTGTTGCAGCGCCACTTCTTCACCTACGAGCGCTACCAGGCGGTCCGCTCCAAGGAGATGATGGAGGCGCGGGTGGACGCGGTCTTCCTCTCGCTGCGGAATGACCCGAAATTCCTGGCGCTGACCAAGGACGCCGACGGCCGCTTGCCCATGCCCATGGGCACGCCCCGCACGGGAGCAAATCGCTGACAGGTCGGAATCGGTTGGGAGCAGCGCCCTCAGGCGCTATGGACCTTCTGATAGGAGACGCGGGTTTCGGCGGCGGGGCGCTTGCGCTCTGCCGCTTGCGGCTCCACCATCCCGATGATGCACAGGCGCTCCGGGCCGCCCACTTTGCGCGCGCTCAGCAGCCGCTGCTCCGCGCACAGCATCTTGATGAGCCCGCGCTCGTGCTGCGTCAGCACTTCCGGGTTCAGGATGTTGAAGTTGCGGAACATCCACAGCAACTGCACGCGTTCCAGCAGCGAGGGATTGACGTAGCGCAGGCCCTGATCGGTGGAAACCTGAAGTACTCCGCGACGGATTTTCTCTATCCACATGGAACGCCGGACCTTGCCAGGTTGAGTGGGCCAGAGTGGGCGCCAGCATACTGCTGGCTCCCGCCCGATGCAAGCGCAAATCCAGTGACCGAGGGCACTGTACTTCCGTGCCCAGAGCGGATCTTAGGGGCGTCGCCTCCGCGGCGGCGGCCGCAAAGAGGGGTTCGCTGCCGCGTCCGGGAGTATGTGTCTCGGCAACACCGCTGCCGCCCAAGGTTACTCGTTGGTGCTGGCCTGCTGCGGAGGATCCGCTCACGCCTGTCCATACTCTCCCTTTTGTTTGTTGCGCTTAGGCGCCAGCCGCGCTTTCTCCGCCAGCCGCTGGGGATGGATTATGATGGTGCCTGGCTTCCCCGTTCCGCGTTCCTGAGGAGGAGCTCCATGAGTCCTGCCCCTGCCCCTGCCGCCGTCGCCCATAACATGGTGACCACCGCCTTCGAACTCGACGGCTATCGCGTGCTGCGCAACCTGGGCATCGTGCGCGGTATCACCGTGCGCTCCCGCTCCGTCGTAGGCAGCTTCGCCGCCGGACTGCAGACCCTGGTGGGCGGCAACATCACCATCTATACCGAGCTCTGCGAGAAGTCCCGCGAGGAGGCCTTCGATCTCTTGCTGCAGCACGCCGCGGCGCTGGGCGCCAACGCCGTGGTGGGCATGCGCTACGACGCCAACGAGGTCATGCAGGGGGTCACCGAGGTGCTCGCCTACGGCACCGCGGTGGTGGTGGAGAAGATCTAGCTCGCGGGTGGCGGCGGCACGCGCGCCCGGCGCCGCGCTCCGCGCGCGCCGCCGCTCCCACCACCCCTTCGGGGACGGCCTTGCTCCCTTGCTGCGAAGCACATTCGCGGATTCCTGCTTGACCGCCGTTCTCCTTCTGACTACCATCGCAAGGCTCCATAGGCTCCCCCCAAGTCGCCGAATCGAAGCAAATAGCCCGCCGTTCGTCGCGAGGAGGCCCTCGGCGCGAGGATCGGCCCGGAGGCCGTGATGCCCCGCCAGAAAGACCCCGCCCTTTCGCCGTCTCGTCTTCGTCTGATTCCTCTCCTCATGGTTGGGCTGCTGGCCGGCTCGGCGCTGGCCGCGGGTCCGGCCGCTCCTCCGGCCGCGCCGGCAGCAGCGCCCGCAGCTTCTCCCGCGGCCGCTGCGAGCGCCAGCCCAGCGCCCGCGGCCCTGGCCGCGGCGACGCAAGCGTCCCCGGGCCAGTTCAAGGTGTGGTTGCAGGCGCCGCGCGTGATGGCGCCACGCTACACCGGGAAGGCGGCGGCGGTCAGCGCCCTGAACGCGGGTGCGGGACGGCCTCTGGCCCTGGCGGCCGGCGACTTCGATCAGGACGGGGTGCAGGACCTGGTGGTCGGCTACGCCACCTCCGGCGGCGGCGCGCTCGCCTTCTATCGCGGCAACCTGGACGCCTTCGCGCCCCAGAGCCGGGCTTCCTTCGACGCCATCGGACGCGGCCAGTTCCCCGATCCTTTTCTTCCCAACGCGCGCGTGATGGACGTCCCCGGTGCGCCTGACTTCCTGGCCACCGGCGACTTCAACGGCGACGGCTACCTCGACCTCGCCGTGGGTTCGCGCGCCAACGGCAATCTTCTCCTCTTCTTCGGCAACGGCCATGGCCTCTTCACCCAGCCGCTCGCTTTGGCGCTGCCCGGCCCCATCACCGCGCTGGCGGCCGCGCGCCTGCTTCCGGGAAGCGCCTCGAGCCAGATCCTGGTGGGCACCGCCGGGCAGAAGCCCGCGTTGCTGGTCTTCCACGGAACCAGGCTGCTGATGACCTTCCCCATGCCGGGGACGGTCACCTCGCTGGCCTTCGGCAACCTCTACCGCGACCTCGCCCCGGATACGGCTTTCGTGGCCGGCGGCCAGGTCATGATCCTGCGCGGGCGTGACCTGCGCGCCGCCGCCGCGGGTAACTTCGACTTCCAGTTGGAGAACGTCGGCCTGTCCCTCTCCGCAGTCAGCGTGGACGTCGGGTCCTTCCTCTTCGACCGCGGCCTGCGCCAGCAGATGGCGGTGATGTCGAGCGATGGCTCCGTCCACCTCGTGGCCCGCGCTGCCCTGGATCCCACCCCCTGGACCGCGGAGGAGATGCGCGCGCACCGTCTCGCCTCCTTGCGCCGCCAACCCATCCTCGCTCCCGCCGTGGACTACGGCGAGGGGTGGATGATCGCCGAGACCTTTCCGGCCGTGGCCGTAGGCGGAGCCGCTCCGCCCATCCTGATGCACACCCGCGTCTCCTGGCAGGGCCAGGATGACATCGCGGTCCTCGATTCCCGGGCCGGGCAGATGCACGTGCTGGCGCATGCCGGGGGCGCCGGCACCGGCGGCGTGGCCGCCGCCCTGGCCGCTCCCCTCCGCGGCGATGTGAACCTCAGCTCTTCCGCCGCTCCCGTGGCCGCGCTGCGCCTGCGCGTCAACGTGGATGGCCGTCCCGGCATGGTGGTGCTGAACGACGGGCAGGTGGCGCCCTCGGTGATCATGCCCACCCCCGATCCCACCTTCTTCGTGAACCGCACCGACGATCCCGCCCCCACCTCGCCCATCGCCAACGCCTGCAATAACGTGAGCTTCGCCGACGTCTCTTCCTCCTGCAGCTTGCGCGAGGCCATCCTCAAGGCCAACGGCGACACCATCATGCTGCAGGCCGGCACCACCTATACCCTCTCCCGGGCCAAGGTGGCCGGCGACTACAGCGGCCAGAACGGCGCCCTCTACGTCAACACTCCGGTCACCATCGTGGGCGGCAACCAGAGCACCACCATCATCCAGGCCGGCACCAACGCCACCAACGGCGTGGACCTGGTGATGGCAGTGAACGAGGACATCACCTCCTTCACCGACGCCACCGCCAGTATTTCCAACCTCACCATGAAGTTCGGCTTCAACCGCGGCAACACCACCGACCTCGACGGCTGGGGCGGGGCCATGGAGTTCGACACCGGGCTCAGCGGTAACAACACCCTCACCCTCACCAACGTCACCCTCACCAACAACACCCTCACCGAGGGCGAGGGCGGCGGCATCGCCATCTTCAACACCAACGCCGGCACCGGCCAGGCCACCATCACCGGCAGCATCATCCAGAACAACACCGCGGGCAGCGGCGTGGTGGGCAACGCCGGCGGCGTCTTCGTGGGCATCCCGGCCAGCGTGGTCATGAGCAGCAGCCAGGTGCTGAACAACAGCACCGCCACCCCCGCCAGCGTGGGCGGCGGCTTCGAGATCGTGGGCAACGCTGGCGCGACCGGCCAGCAGCAGAACCAGATCCACGCCAGCACAATCTCCGGCAACAGCGCGGACGGCGACGGCGGCGGCATCTGGAACACCGCCAACCTGCTCCTTGATTCCAGCAGCGTCCTCAGCGGCAACACCGCCGGCGGCAACGGCGGCGGCCTCTTCCACAACTCCCTCAACCCCGACGCCGCCACTCTCTCCAAGGTCACCATCACCGGCAACACCGCCACCGGCGACGGCGGCGGCGTGTTCACCGGGAATTCAAGCGGCGGCACTACCCTGACCATGCACTTCAGCCGCCTCGCCGGCAACTCCGCTGCGGGCGGCAGCAACTTGGCCAACCTCGATGGTTCCACCACTGTCACGAACGACTGGTGGGGGACCAACACGCCCGCCACCACCATCAAGAACACCACTACCACCGCCACCTTCGATCCCTTCATCGTGCTGACCCACACCGCCAGCCCGGGCACCATCAAGATCAATCAGAGCACCACCCTGACCGGCGACATGAGCAAGGACAACCACGGCTCAGGCGCCGCCCTGGCCGGGAACCTCAACGTCCTCAGCGGCCTGCCCATCACCTTCGACAACCCGGTGGACGGCACCATCCCCCAGGCCCAGCCGGAGGCGCTGAACGCGAGCGCCCAGGCTACCGCCACCTTCAATGCCGGGGGCAATCCCGGCGGCGGGGCCGCCGACGCCACCGTGGATCAAGCCACGGTTACCGCCAGCATCGTGGTCCTGGCGCCGCCCTCCATCACCAAGAGCTTTAATCCTACCCAGGTGCCGACCAACACTGCCTCCACCATCACCTTCAGCATCACCAACCCGAACGTGATCGCGATCGACAACGGCTTCACCGACACTCTGCCCGTCAACCTGGTGGTGGCCACCACTCCCAACGTGGTCAACAACTGCGGGGGCTCGGTGACCGCGGTGGCCGGCAGCGGCACCATCAGCTTCGCCAACGCCACTTTCCCCGCCAATACGACCTGCACCGTCACGGTGGACGTGCAGAGTGCCGTGGACAACACCTACAACAACAGCGTCACCATCGTCTCGGCCGCGGCCGGCACGGGCAACACCTCCTCCGCCAGCCTCACGGTCCTCAACCCGCCCTCCATCGTCAAGGCGTTCGGCGCGGCCACCATCCCGCTGAACGGCACCACCAGCCTCACCTTCACCGTCTCCAACAGCAACGTCAACACCACCCTGAACGCCATCGCCTTCACCGACAGCCTGCCGGCAGGGCTGGTGGTAGCCACACCCAGCGGCCTCAGCAGCACGTGCACGGGGACGGCGACGGCGACGGCCGGCTCTTCCTCGGTCTCGCTGTCGGGCGCCAGCCTGGCCCCGGGCGCTTCCTGCACCGTCTCGGCCAACGTCCAGGGCACCACCGCAGGGGTAAAGAACAACAGCGTGACGGTGAGCGACACGACCGCAGGCACCGGCAACACCTCCAACGCCTCCGTCACGGTGGTGGCGCCGCCCACCATCAGCAAGGCCTTCGGCGCCGCTTCCGTCCCGCTGAACGGCTCCACCTCGCTCAGCTTCACCATCACCAACCCCAACGCCACGGTCGCGCTGAGCGGCGTGGCCTTCAGCGACACCCTGCCCGCGGGCCTCATCATCTCCACCCCCAACGGGTTGAGTGGAAGCTGCGGCGCCGGCACCATCACCGCCACTCAAGGGACGAACACCATCAGCCTGGCGGGCGGAACCATCGCGGCCGCCGGCTCCTGCAGCTTCTCGGTGAACGTGGACGGCACGGCCGCGGGCACGCAGAACAACACCACCGGCGCGGTGACCTCGACTGAAGGCGGCACGGGCACCACCAGCAACACCGCCAGCCTCGACGTGGTGGCGCCGCCCTCCATCGCCAAGGTCTTCAATCCCTCCACCATCGCGCTCAACGCCACCACCTCGCTGACCTTCACCATCACCAATCCCGCGGCCAACGCGGTGGCGCTGACGGGCGTGGCCTTCAGCGACACCCTGCCCACCGGACTGACCGTGGCCAACGCCAGCGCCACCGTGTGCGGCGGGACGCTGACCACCACCGCGCCCACCGGCATCGCGCTCTCCGGCGCCGGCATCGCCGTCAACAGCCAGTGCCAGTTCTCGGTGACGGTGACGGGCGCGACCTCGGGCCAGTACACCAACACCACCGGCAACGTGACTTCGACCAACGGAGGCACCGGCAACACCGCCTCGGCCAACCTGACCGTGGCCGAGCCGCCCAGCATCACCAAGGTCTTCGGCGCGGCGCAGATCCCGCTGAACGGGACCACCTCGCTGACCTTCACCATCCAGAACCCCAACACCAACGTGAGTCTCACGGGCGTGGCCTTCACCGATAACCTGCCCGCCGGGCTGGTGGTGGCGACGCCCAACAACCTGAACAACACCTGCGGGGGCGCGGCCACGGCGACGGCCGGGTCCGGCTCGGTGAGCCTGTCCGCGGGAACGCTGGCGTCGAGCGCCTCCTGCACCCTCTCGGTGGACGTGCAGGGCACGACGGCGGGCGTGAAGAACAACGCGGTGCAGGTGACCTCGACCGAGGGCGGCACCGGCAACACTTCGAATGCCAGCATCACGGTGATCGGCCCCCCGCTTATCAGCAAGGTCTTCGGCGCGCTTTCGATCCCGCTGAACGGCTCGACCTCGCTGCAGTTCACCATCGAGAACCTCAACACCACCCAGAGCCTGTCGGGGATCGGATTCAGTGACACCCTGCCCGCGGGCCTGATCATCTCCACGCCCAACGGGCTGACCGGCTCGTGCGGCGGCGGGACTATCACGGCTACCCAGAACACCAACGTCATCAGCCTGTCGGGGGCGACCCTGGCTGCGAGTAGCTCCTGCGTGTTCACGGTAAACGTGACCGGCATCGCCGCAGGTACGCAGACCAACACCACCGGCAACGTCACCTCGACGGAAGGCGGCACCGGCGGGACGGCTTCGGCCTCCGTCGACGTGGTGGCGCCGCCCGTCATCGCCAAGGCCTTCAATCCCATCGGCATTCAGCCGAATGGCATCAGCACGTTGATCATCACCGTCACCAACCCGGCCGTCAACGCGGTGGCCGAAACCGGAGTGACGTTCACCGACAACTTGCCGGCCAACGTAGTGGTGGCGACGCCCAATGGATTGACCAACACCTGCGGCGGCACCCCGACGGCCACGGCGGGCTCGGGGACCGTTTCGCTCACCGGAGGAACGATCGCGGTCAGCAGCTCCTGCACCGTCACCGTGAACGTGATCAGCCCCTTCACCGGCTCTTATCTGAA
The DNA here is from genome assembly GCA_035519175.1 of Terriglobales bacterium. Lineage (GTDB taxonomy): Bacteria > Acidobacteriota > Terriglobia > Terriglobales > Acidobacteriaceae > DASPRL01. The sequence continues at coordinate 7,324 of DATIWW010000338.1, read as the reverse complement.
CAGCACCGGCGCGGTGAGCTCGACCAACGGCGGGACCGGCAACTCGGCCTCCGCGACCTTGGTGGTGGCCTTCCCGCCCACCATCAGCAAGGTGTTCGTGCCCGACACCATCCCGCAGAACTCGACCTCGCTGTTGAGCTTCACCATCACCAATCCCAACAGCAATTCGACGCCGCCCAGCAGCGACGTGCCCCTCACCGGCATCAGCTTCACCGACACCCTGCCGGCGGGCCTGGTGATCGCGACCCCCAACAATCTCTCCAACGACTGCGGCGGCGTGGTGACGGCGACTCCGGGCTCCAACACCATCACCCTGGTGGGCGGCTCGCTGGATCCGGCCGTGCCCTTGGGCCCCGGGCGATCCGCCGCCCGGCCGGCGCGCTTCCAGGCCGCCGCCGCGGGCTCCTGCTTCATCTCGGTGAGCGTGGCGCCTAACAGCACCGGGGTCTTCAACAACACCAGCGGCCCCGTCTCCGCCAACGAGAGCGGAGCGGGCGCTCCCAGCAACACCGCCACCCTGACGGTGACCGCGCCCGTGGTGGCGCCCACCGTCAGCAAGGCCTTCGGGGTGGGCTCGATGACGCTGCTCCAGACCACCACCCTGACCTTCACCATCACCAACCCCAACGCCTCGACGCCGCTGGTCAACATCGCGCTCACCGACACCCTGCCCAGCGGCCTGGTGGTGGCTTCGCCCAACAACCTCACCGGCACCTGCATCACGGTGGACGGGGCCACCGTGAACGCGCCTCCGGGCGGCAACCAGGTCGATCTGGTGACCTTGACCCTGCCGGCCGCGGGCTCCTGCTCCTACTCGGTGGACGTGGGGGCCACCAGCCTGGGCACTAAGAACAACGTCACCGGCGCCATCACCGCTACCTTCGATGACGGCACCGGCACCTTCGTGGGGCTCACCGGCGGAACGGCGAGCGCCTCGCTCACGGTGACGGCGGCGCCCCCCACCATCGCCAAGAGCTTCGGCTTGAGCAACATCCCGGTGACCACCTCGACCACGCTCAGCTTCACCATCCAGAATCCCAACCCGGCGCCGCTCACCGGCGTCGCCTTCACCGACACCCTGCCGGCGGGCCTGGTGGTGGCCACGCCCAACGGCCTGACCGGCTCCTGCGGCTCGGGCACCATCACCGCCGTGGCGGGCTCGGGAACGGTGAGCCTGGCGGGCGGCACCCTGGCCTCCAACGGCTCCTGCACCTTCAGCGTGAACGTGACCGCGACCACCACCGGCACCTTCAACAACACCACCGGCGCGATCACCTCCACCGAGAGCGGGGCGGGGACGACCAGCAACACCGCCACCCTGACGGCCAGCGACTTCACCATCGGCGCCACGCCCCCCAGCGTCACCGTCACCGCGGGCAACGCGGCGATGTACACCGTCACCATCACCCCCAACCCGGCGCCCTTCGGACAGACGGTCACCCTGTCGGTGACCGGCCTGCCGCTGAACACCACCGCCACGCAGATCCCCAATCCCCTGACCGGGCCTCTCAACGCGGCCACCAACTCCACCCTCACCATCTTCACCGCGCCGCGGACGGCGTCGCTGACCCAGCCGGCCCGGCCCTTCGGCACGCGCTCGCGGACGGAGCTGGCCATGGCCCTCTCGCTGGGCAGCTTCGGCGTGCTGGGCATCGTCCTGGTGGGCGTGGGCGGCGAGCGGCGGCGTAAACGCCTGGCCTGGGTGCTGCTGGGATTCGTGCTGCTGGGCCTGCTGCTGGCGGGCTGCGGCGGCACCATCACGCCGGGACCGCACGGAGGCAACGGCACGCCTCCCGGGACTTACACCATCACCATCACGGGCACGGCTTCGGGTACCACCGGGACCCTCAGCCACAGCACCACCGTGACCCTGGTGGTGAACTAGGAGTGCGGGTGGACGAGCTTCCGGCCCCGGCTGAACCCCGGGGCCGGAGCGCATCCGCCTCCGCTCCCGCTCCACCCTCTCCCGCCATGGCCATCGCGCTGCAAGCCGTGAGCGAAGCCGACGAGCCCTTCCTGCTGGAGCTGTACGCCAGCACGCGCCGCGAGGAGATGGCCGCCTGCAACTGGCCGGAGGCGCAGCTCGCCGCCTTCCTCCAGATGCAGTACCGGGCGCAACGCCTCTCCTATGCCGACGCCTATCCCGGGGCCGAGCACAGCCTGGTGCTGGAGGACGGCCGTCCCATCGGCCGCCTGCTGGTGTGGCGCGGACCCGCCGAGACGCGCCTGGTGGACATCTCCCTGCTGCCCGCCGCCCGGGGCCGCGGCATCGGCTCCCGCTTGCTGCGCCAACTCATGCAGGAAGCCGCCGCCGCCCGCTCCCCGCTCCGCCTCCAGGTCCTGACCACCAACCCGGCGCGCCGCCTCTATCTCCGCCTGGGATTCCGCCGCACCGGCGGCGACCCGGTGTACGATGCCATGGAGTGGACTCCCGCAGAATGAGGAAGGGGAACGATGGACCCGGCGCTCTACATGCTTGAGACCTTCGCTCCCCACCTCCACACCCGCTTCGAGGTGGAGGTCGAGCCCGGAACCTCTCTTCCCCTCGAGCTGATCGAGGCGGAGCGCGGGCCCGCTCATCCCCGCGCCCTGATGTTCTGGCTCATGTTCCGCGGTCCCGCCGCTCCCCTGCTCCCCCAGGGTACCTACCGCCTCCGGCACTCCGTCCTGGGCGAGATGGACCTCTTCCTGGTGCCGGTGGCCGGCGACCCCCAGGGCGTCAGCTACCAGGCCGTCTTCAACCGCATGATCAAGGACGCCCCCGCCCGCCCATGAAGCCCGAAGAAGTGACCCTGCGCCCCGTCCAGCCCGCCGACGAGGCCTTTCTCCTCCAGGTCTACGCCTGCACGCGCGCCGCGGAGATGGCCATGGTTCCCTGGTCGGCGGAGCAGAAGGCCGCCTTCGTGCGCATGCAGTTCGAGGCCCAGCTCCGCCACTACCGCGCCCAGTATCCCGGGGCCGAGCACTCTATCATCCAGCACCAGGGACGCGACGTGGGACGCCTCTACCTGGACCGCGCCCCCGAACACATCCACATCCTCGATGTCACCGTGCTGCCCGAGCATCGCGGCGCCGGCCTCGGCACCCTCCTGCTTCGCCGCCTCATGGAGGAGGGCGCGCGCGCCCGCCTGCCGCTCTCCATCTACGTGGAGAGCTTCAACCCCTCGCAGCGGCTCTTCGCCCGCCTCGGTTTCCGGAAGCAAAAAGAAGAGGGCATCCATTGGCTGTTGCAATGGATGCCCGCAGACTGATCTGGAGTCGTGCTAGAGGCGGTTGATGATGGCGGTGTAGGTCGCGCCCGTCCGCGCTTTGGCCGGCACCACGAACAGCAGGAACGTGCCCAGGGGCGGCGCCGAGAACTGGTAGGTGCCCTGTTCCAGCGCCTTGCCTCCCTGCTGCTGGAAGCGCAGCGAGAACGCCGTCTGCGCGCCCGGGTTCTGCTTGCGCAGGTCGTTCACCTCCACCAGCCGCAGCGCCAGGCGATGCCCCTGGCTGTCGGCCACCTGGAAGCTGCTGCCCACCAGCGGCTGGAACAGTTGCGGCGTGAACTGGTAGAGCGACATGCTCTGATCCTGCGGCCGCTCGCCCAGCCAGGCGTGGGCCGGGTCCGAGGGCCTTCCCGCCGGCCCTCCTGCGTCGGCCGCCGGCGCCTGCGCCACCGCCCGCAGAGGCAGGGCCGCGGCTGCTGCCAGGAACGTGCCGGTGGCGGCCAGAAACGCCCGCCGTGAACTCTTGCTCATGCTCCCCCTCCTCCCCGGAACGCCGCACACTCTGGCGTTCTTCGGGCGCGATCCCACGTTGGTTGCCGGGTAAGTAAACCGCCTTGACAGAGGCGGTGGGGAGAAGGCATAGTACCACGCGTCCCTTCCCCACGCCAGCCGTTTTCAGGACGGCCTTTTTTGCATCCCTCCCGGCGCGGTACAGCGCCGGGCAAGTACCCCGGTCTGCGCGGGCGCGCAGGCGTCTCTGGACCCCGCCCCGCCATGAGGAGGAGCTGATGTCGAGTCCGTACGTCGGTGAGATCCGGATGTTCGCCGGCAACTTCGCCCCCGCGGGTTGGGCGTTTTGCCAGGGCCAGGTGCTTCCCATCTCCGAGAATGACGTTCTCTTCAACCTGATCGGCACCACCTACGGCGGCGACGGCCAGGAGACCTTCGCCCTCCCCAACCTGCAATCTCGCGTGCCCATCCATCAGGGAACCCTGTCGGGGTCGGGCCAGAACTTTGTCATCGGCCAAAGCGCCGGCGAGGAGTCGGTCACCCTCACTACCAGCCAGATCCCGGGGCACACCCACGCTCCTCAGGCCAACTCCAACGCCGCCTCCGCCGACGGACCCGGCGGCAACGTCTGGGCTCTCTCCACCACCCTCAATCCCTATTCCTCGGCGGCTCCGAGCGTGGCCATGGCGCCCAACCTCCTCGGCGCGAGCGGCGGCTCCCAGCCCCACGACAACATGCTGCCTTTCCTGGTGATCAACTTCATTCTCTCCCTGTTCGGGGTCTTTCCCAGCCAGACCTAGAGCCCGGCGCGGGTCCGCAGAGTCTTAGGAGACGCTTATGTCAGAACCGTTTCTCAGCGAGATCAAGATTGCCAGTTTCAACTTCGCCCCCAAGGGCTGGGCCCTGTGCAATGGCCAGATCCTGCCCATCAACCAGAACCAGGCGCTGTTCTCCCTGCTGGGCACCACCTATGGCGGTAACGGGCAGACCACTTTCGCTCTGCCCAACCTGCAGGGCCGCGTCCCCGTCCACATGGGCTCGGGCTTCACTTTGGGCCAGGTCGGTGGCGAGACCGCCCACACTCTCAACCTCTCCGAGCTGCCCGCGCATAACCACTCCGTCACCGGCTCCTCGGCGACCGCCTCCCTCACCTCCCCGGCCGGGCACGTGTGGGGCACGGTGGCCGGCGGCCCCTACGCTCCCTCACTCAACACTGCCATGAACCCCGCCTGCGTGACGCCGACGGGCGGCAGCCAGCCCCACGACAACATGTCGCCCTATCTGGTACTCAACTTCATCATCGCCCTGCAGGGGATCTTCCCCTCGCGGAATTAGGCGGGAGACGAGGCATCACCATGGCCGATAACTTTGTAGCTGAGATCCGGATCTTCCCCTTCAACTTCGCTCCCACCGGCTGGGCCTTCTGCGACGGCCAGATCCTGCCCATCAGCCAGAACACCGCCCTCTTCTCCCTGCTGGGCACCACCTACGGCGGCGACGGCAAGAGCACCTTCGCCCTGCCCGACCTGGAGGACTGCGCCCCCATGCAGCAGGGGCAGGGTCCCGGCCTCAGCCAGCGCTTCCTGGGCGAGGTCGGCGGGGAGCAGTCGGTCACCCTGCTGCAGAGCGAGATCCCGGCGCACAGCCACAACGTGCAGGCGGCCCCCTCGGGGGCCTTGCCCAGTCCCACCAACAATGCCTGGTCCTCCGGCCTCAAGGGACATCCCGGCGTCTACGCCGCCCCCGGCTCCAACGTGTCGATGAACCCTGTCGCCACCGCCATCACCGGCGGCAGCCTCCCGCACAACAACATGCCGCCCTACCTGACCCTGAACTTCTGCATCGCCCTGCAGGGCATCTTCCCTTCGCGCAGCTAGCCGCGACTCTGCCGGATCCCGGGCCTGGGAGTTGACATCTCCCGGGCCCTTTGGTTTGCTGGCTCCTCGCTCCATGGACGATCCAGGCTCCATCCTCGAAAGCGGCGTCTCCCTCTCGCGCTCCCTGCTCTGGCAGCGCCAGCGCGACTTCTACGTCGAGCGCGGCCCCAAGGCCTGGAGCCAGGACCTGGTCCCGCAGTACATCACCAACAATCCCTTCCTGGCCGAGATCCAGGCCGGGATGGTCGCCGCCTTCCTCGAGGATTGCCTGCCAGCCGAGGCTGGCGCGCCGGCGCTCTCGCCCGCCCGACCTCTGCGCATCCTCGACCTGGGCGCCGGGCCCGGCCGCTTCGCCTGCCTTTTCCTGCGCCACCTGTCCGCCCGCCTTGAGCCGCGCGGCCTCGCCCCCGGGAGCGTTCGTTACTGCATGGCCGACTGCGCTCCCGCCTCGCTCGCTGCCTGGCGCGCCAATCCCTTCCTCGCCGAGTTCGCCGCCGCCGGCCTGCTCGACTTCGCCCAGTACTGGAGCGGCCAGCCCCTCGCTCCTCTGCTGGCCGGCGCAGCCCCGGGAGCGCTGGTGCTGATCGCCAACTACCTCTTCGACAGCCTGCCCCAGGACGCCTTCGTGATCTCCCAGGGCGCCATCTCCGAGGCCCTGCTTACCACCCGCTCCCCGCAGCCCGGCGCCGGCAGGGCCCCCGCCCTCTCCCAGCTCCAACTGACTTGGAACAACGTCCCTGTGCGCTCCCAGCGCTATCCCGATCCCTCCTGCAACCGCATCCTCGAGGACTACCGCAGCCGCCTCCCCGCCGCCACCGTGCTCTTCCCCACCGCCGCGCTCCAGCTCCTCGAAGAGGCCGGGCGCGCCCCCGCCCATGCCCCGCTGCTCCTGCTGGCCGCCGACAAGGGCTATACCACCGAGGAGGACCTGGCCCTCTCCCAGGGCCCGCCCACGCTGGAATTCCACGGCTCCGACTGCTTCTCCCAGATGGTGAACTTCGACGCCCTGGCGAAGTACGTCTCCGCCCAGGGCGGCGCCGCGCTCCTCCCCGACAAGCGCTCTGCCACGCTCAGTCTCTGCGCCTTCCTCCGCGGCCGCCCCGGCCAGCAGTTTCCGCAAACCACCACCGCCTACCGCGGATCCCAGCAGGCCTTCGGCCCCGACGACCTCTTCAGCCTGCTGGGCTGGCTGAACGCGCACTTGGAGAGCCTCTCCCTCCCCCAGGCGCTGGCGGTGCTCCGCCTCACCCGCTGGGACCCCATCGCCCTGCTGCGCCTCTTCCCCGTGATGGCGCCGCTGCTTCGCACCGCGGCGCGCGAGCGCAGCGACCTGCGCCAGGCCGTGCTGCGCACCTGGGCCAACCGCTTTCCCGTCCATCCCGACGAGAACGTGCTCGCCTTCGAGTGCGGGGTGATCCTGCTGGAGTTGCGCTACTTCGCCGACGCCCTGCCTCTCTTCCAGGCCTCGGAGCAGATGCTGGGCCGCTCCGCCGCTACCAGCTACAACCTGGGCCTGTGCGCCCTGGGACTAGGACGCTCCGCCGAAGCCCTCGCCTTTCTGCGCGCCGCCTGCGAGCTGGACCCTGCCTTCGAGCCCGCCCGCGACTCCCTGCGCAACCTGGAGGCGAAGGGATAGATCGTGTGACGCCCGTGTGGCACCGCCGCCCCCGCCTGTGCGCCTTCGGGAATCGATCGTCGCCAAAAGCTGGCCCCCTGAGTAGATGTACT
>DATIWW010000337.1:0-2203 GCA_035519175.1 Terriglobales bacterium | reverse complement strand
CTGCCGGGCTTTGTCCCCATGTCGAACGTCAGTTGAGACTCTACCTCGAAGGGTTTCCCATTAAGCACGAACGGCCGGAACTTCCACTGCCGCACCGCCGCCACCACGATGGCCGCCACCGTGGCGTCCCCGCTCACGACTTGCACATCCTTGACCTTGCCGTCCTCGCCCACGATCACCCGCACGCTCACCCCACCCGGATGTTGCTTCAGCAGTTCCACGGGCGCCATGGGCGGCACCATCTTGGTCTGCCCTCGGCTCAGCACTTGCGGGCTCACCCGGATGCGCTTGCCCATCGGCGGCGTTCCTGGCGGTGGCCCCACCCGCGCGCAGAGCGGGTAGGGATCATCCGGGGCGACCATCAGGCAGGCGATGGGCGCAAGCTCTGCCTCTCCCCACTTCTTGTCCGGGGCGGCCCGCTCCAGGATTCGGCGTAAGTCCCCCACCCCGATGGTCTCCCCGGGGGCAGGGTTGAATGACTGGTCGTTGCGGACGAAGTCCTTCTGGATCTGCTGCGGGAACTTGCCCAGGACGAACTCCTGGCGATGCGCGGCGAAGTCCGCCAGCAGCGTCCCCGGCTGCCGCCAGGCACTGAGGGGAATGAGGTAATAAGCGTCCACGCGGTGCGTGCCCATGAGCTTCGCCGCCGGCGAGTCGGCCGGCATTTCGCTGGCCACGGAGGCAAGCAAAGGCAGAAGCTGCGTGCCTTTCTCCTGCTCGAGGTAGACCCGCTGGAGCGGCAACTCGCTCGCGTCCTTCGCGAGCGCCGCCACCACCAGCAGCGCGTGTTTGTTCAGCGCTTCGTACTCGGCCTCGTCCTTCGGCATCTCCACCGCGAAGGTGGCATAGCGGTCGGCCGTGATGCCCGCCGGGATCCCCCGCGCGAAGTCTTCGATGGCCTGGTCGAGTTGCGCCGGCGTGGGGATCGCCGCCGCCGGAGGCGGCGCGGCCCCTTCCTGCCCCCCGGCCAGCAGCGCGAGCACAACCACTGCCGCCGTTAGAAGTGCTCCCCTCATGGCCGCGTCATTATGCCAGCAAAATCCCTTCTAACCACGGAGGACACGGAGGAAAAGGCGGGGCTTGAGAGAATCCCTCCCAGAGTCTGGGCGGTGCCGATGGAAATAGGGGTCCTTCGACTCGCGATGTCCTGCGGACCAGCCCCAGGGCATCGCTCGCTCAGGATGACAATGGGAAAAGGTGGAGGCTCAAACGGCACGACTGAAGTCGTGCCCTTCCGGAATGCTCACGACCTGTCTCCTGATTCCTCTGTGCCCTCTGTGTCCTCTGTGGTTAAGAGAACCCTCAGATGCGCATGGGCATGATGATGTAGCGGTACTTGTAGCCGTCGTCGTTCTCTTCCGGGCGCATCTGGCCGGCCGACTGCGGGTCTTTGAACTCCAGCCGCACCTCGCCCGAAGCCGTGGCCTTGAGGAAGTCCAGCAGGTACTGCGAGTTGAAGCCGATGGTCAGCGGGTCGGCCTGGTAGGGGGTCTCGATCTGGTCCTCCGACTCTCCGGTCTCGGTCGAGGACGAGGACACGGTGATGCCGCTCTTGTCCAGGCGCAGCTTGATGGCGCCCGAGCGCTCGTCGGCGAACTGGGCCACGCGCTGGATGGCGCTGGCGATCTCCTCGCTCCGCACAGTCACGCTCTTGGTGTTGTCGCGCGGCAGCACTGCCTCGAAATTCGGGAACTGCCCGGTGAGCTGCCGCGAGGTCAGCAGGCGCCCCCCGATGCGGAAGAAGAGCGTGGACTCGTCCTTGGCGAAGTCCACCATCTCGACGTCGGCGGCCTGCAGCAGCCCGTTCAGCTCGGCCATGGCCTTCTTGGGGACCAGGGTCTTCATCTCCCCGCTCACGCCCTCGAACTTCTGCGCGGTGTTCTCGATGTGGGCCAGGCGGTGGCCGTCGGTGGCCACCATGGTGATGGACTCCGGCTTCAAGACCATGAGCGCGCCGTTCAGGGTGTAGCGCGACTCCTCGTTGGAGATGGCGAAGATGGTCTTGGCGATCATCATGCGCAGCACCGCGGCCGGCAGCTTGACCACGCCGGCGGTGGGAAACGCGGGCAGCGCGGGGAAGTTGGCGCGCGCCATGCCCACCATCTTGGTGTTCGAGCGCCCAAGACGAATGTTGACCCAGTGGTTCTCCAGCAGCCTGATGGTGATGTCGCCGTCGGGGAGAAGCTTGACGTAGTCGTACAGC
>DATIWW010000336.1:0-2303 GCA_035519175.1 Terriglobales bacterium | reverse complement strand
CTGCCCGCGGGTGCGCAGGTAGATGTCGTCGCTGAGCCCGTCGAACTGCAGGTAGAGGGTGGTGAGGCCCGCCTGCTTGGCCTGGCGCGCGAACTCCGGATCGGCGAGCAGGATGCCGTTGGTGGCCGCCTGCACGTGGCTGAAGCCCAGGTCGCGGGCCGCAGAGCAGGCCGCGAAGAACTGCGGGTAGAGCGTGGGCTCGCCGCCGGAGAACTGCACGATGCGCCCCGCCACTGGCTTCTCCTCGCGCAGCGCCTGCAGCATGGCGCGCACCTGCTCGAGGCTGGGCTCGTAGAGCGTCCCCGAGGTGTTGGCGTTGGCGAAGCAGATGGGGCAGGTGAGGTTGCAGCGGTTGGTGAGGTCGAGGTTGGCCAGCCCGGTGTGCGAGGTGTGCAGGGAGCACAGGCCGCAGTCGGCGGGGCAGGCCGGAGCTTCCGGGACGGCGGGATTCATCAGCCCGCGCCCGTCGCCGAACTGCCACTGTTCGCACTTGAGATACAGCTTCACGTCGGAGTAGTAGAGGTCGCGGAAGTAGCCGTGCTCGGGGCAGGTCTTCTCCATCCACACCTTGCCGTCTTCCTCGAAGAGGCGCGCCTCCAGGGTGACGGCGCCCTTGCACTCCGGGCACAGCGAGCGCGTGAACTTGGGCAGGCCGGTCTGCAGCGGCGGGATGGGCGCGCCGGTGAAGGTGGCGGCGGGCTGGAGCGGCTTGAAGTCGGGGCGCGCCGCCGTGGTCATCGGCGGCGCCGCGGGCTTGGGCTCAGCTTGCCTATTTCGGACCCGCGCGACGGTATCGGTGCGCAAGCGTTGGCTCCTTGGCTGGCTTGGGATCGGCCCTGAAACCGCAGGATAGACTGGGCCTTGCCCCCGCGACACGGAGGCTAGAACTCAAGTTTCAAGCAGGCCGCACCGATGGGAAGTGATTTGCGTCACGCTATCGCGTGACAAGGCGGGCCATCGGCTGATCGGGGGACAGGAAAAGCCCCTCGAATTCGGGTTGTTCTACTCTTCTTCCAGTCGAGCCAGCAGCTTGCGGCTGCGCGCCTTCATGGCAGGAGTGCCGCTGCGGATGGACTGCCTCAATAATTCGATCACGCCGCCGCGGAGAGACGGTTCCTGCGCGGCCAGGTCGGCCAGCCCCTGCAGCGCGAAGGTCTTCACGATCGAGCTGCGATCGTCCAGGTAGAGCTGCAAGAGCGAGGCGGCCCGCCGACGCTCCGCCGCGGCCAGGGACAGGCGGGGCACCAGCGCGGCCAGGTGCCAGCGCACCTCCGCTTGCTCCGACTCCGCCAGCAGGCCCAGCAACTCCTTCTTGTAGCGCCGGAGCAGGGCCGGGGCGGCACGCGTCACCTTTTCGACTGCGTCGGCGGCGCGCATGCGCACGACGGGGTCTTCGGACCACAGGCCCTCCATCAGGGCGGGGAAGAGGCGCGGGTCGCGTGCCACCATGGCCGCCACCTGGCCGGAACGTCCGATACTGCGCCGGTCGGCGCCGGCAAGCAGCCGGAGGATGTCCCTGCCGGGCATGGTGCGAGGATAGCAGAGGTCGGAACTTCCTCTCCCGCAATGCGTATAGTCAGAGAGGCAAGGAGGTCGGGATGAACTCGCGAGGATCACGCTGCGCGATCGGAGGCTTGATGCTGGGGCTGGCCTTGACGGCGACCCTGCCCCTGGCAGCGCAAGAGAGCAAGGATTCGCACAGTGCCGGCATCACGGCCAGCGACAAGGTCAGCGCGCAGGACCTGGGCCTGCCGCTCTATCCCGGCGCCCGCCGCGACAGGCAGTCCAGCGACGACAACAGCTCTGCATTCCAATTGGGCCTGTGGGGCCGCGATTCCGGCTTCAAGCTGGTGGTGCTGAAGCTGGTGTCGGACGACTCCGCCGACAAGGTGGCGGCCTTCTACCGCCAGGCCCTGGCCCAGTACGGCAAGGTCCTGGATTGCAGCGACAAAGCCGCGCACGCGAAATCGAAGAGGGCACTGAGCTGCGACTCCGACGAGCCCAGGCCCGGGGAGATGGTCTTGAAGGCGGGCACCCGGGAGAAGCAGCACACCGTAGGCATCCAGCCCGAGAGCGGCCACACCCGCTTCCAACTGGTCTATCTCGAGCAGCGCGGGGACGACAACAAGTAGCCGCCAGGGCCTAGCGTCCCACCAGCACGAAGGCGCCCCAGTAGTAGGGCAGGTCGCGCCCATAGCGCTGCTTCACCTTCTCCCGCATCTCCAGTTGCGCCTGGCGCAGGGCCTCGTGCTTCTCCATGCCAGCCAGCCACTTGCCGTAGAAGAGCGACATCAGTTCCTGGG
>DATIWW010000335.1:0-5390 GCA_035519175.1 Terriglobales bacterium | reverse complement strand
CAGCGCCGTCAGGCCGGCGGTGTACTGGTGGAAGAAACCGTGGAAGTTCTCGTTGAACTGGGTCATCTTGCCGTGCGCGTACTGGAACGACACGAACCACCGCCGCCGGTCGTTGGTCGAGAGCTGCAGGTACCAGTTGGGGTCGAGGTAGAGCCGCGTGCAGGCCAGGTTCACGGTGCACAACGGCGTGAAATCCGGCCGGAACTGAAAGAAGCGCGTGCGGTCGTAGCTGTACACGGCGCGGAAGTTCCAGAAATTCTTGAACTGCGCCTGGAAGATGCCTTTAGTCCCTGAGTCCTCGATCTCTCCCTGGGTGCCATTGCTTTGCCCGTGCTCCACCGTGAAGAAGAGCTGGCGGATGCCGTAGCGATTCACGAACGGCTTGTACTCCGCCACCACGTCCCCGCTCCAGCGGTCCACCTCCGGCTCGAAGCCGGTGCTGCTGACGTTCACCTGGTTGCCCAGGAACTTGCCTTCCGCCGAGAAGAGGTACTTTTCCGAATCGTAGGTGAAGGTGGACTGCCAGCCCAGGTGCTGGGCGTTGAAGCCCGGGTTCAGGGCGTTGAAGTTCATCATGAACTGCGAGGCCCAGGTGACGTGCTGGCCGCTCAGGATGCTGAGGTCCAGGGCCTGCGAGCTTTCGCTCTCGCTGAGCACGTTGCCGTTGATGTCGCGCGCGATGGGCTGCTGCTGCAGCCGGTTCACCGAGATGAACCCGACGGACGACTTGTGCAGGATCCCGTGCTGCAGCCGCAGCACTCCGAAGAACGCTCCCGGCTCGGTCTCCACCGCGCCCGTGTTGGGGTCGGTGAATTCGGTGCGCTGGGTCAGCGCCTCCAGCGCTCCGATGGTCCAGCCGCGCGCCTGCCCGGTCAGCTTCAGACCCTCGTAGATGCGCTGCGGCTCTCCGTCCGGTAGCCGCGCCCCCACCCGCCGCGAGAAGAACAGGTCCATCGGGGTCTGAAAGTAGTTGGCGCCTTCGGTGAAGAACTTGCGCTTCTCCGGAAAGAAGATCTCGAAACGTGAGATCTCGCTGGTGAACTCGTCCGCCTCGGTCTCCGCGAAGTCCGGGTTCAGGGTGAGGCTGGCGGTCAGGTTCCCGGCCAGGCCGTAGCGCGCGTCCAGGCCCCCGGCCCCGGAAACGCCGTTGAGCTGCGGCGCCCAGTTCACCCGCCGGTACTGGGTGCTGCCGTAGGGGATCAGTTCCAGGTTGCGGCCCACGTGCACGTCCTCGAGCCCCACCAGCAGCCCCGCCTTGGAGGGCTTCATGATCCCGTCGTAGCGGCTCACCGGCTGCCAGGAAGCGCTCTCGTTCTTGCGCGGGATGGTGCGGTTGATGTTGAAGCCCCACACCTGGGTGCCCGCGTGCGACACCCGGATGGACTTGAAGGGGATGATCACCTCGATCGACCAGCCCCAGTCCTCCACCTTGCCGGCGCTGTACCAGATGCCGTCCCAGCTGGGGTCGATGATGCTGAAGCCGCTCCCGCCCCGGCTCTCGTCCTCCAGCCCGTCGAACTGGATGCCCAGGTCGTTGATGCTGAAATAGAAGGCGGCGCGCCGGTCGTGGAAGGTGTCGAGCATGATGTCGATGCTGTCGGAGCCGGTGCGCCCGTCGTGCGGCCCCAGCCGGTGGATGATGCCCTTGGCCCCGGAGTCGTAGCACTTGATGCCGAAGTAAATGTTGTTGGCGTCGAAGAAGATGCGGACCTCGGTCTTCTCGCTGACCGGGGCGCCCAGGTTGGGATCGGTCTGCACCAGGTCACCGAAGGGCTGGACCTGCTGCCACACCGGCTCGTCCAGCTTGCCGTCCACCTTGATGTGGGGGTTGTCGATGCGGTGGATCACCCAGGTCTTGGTGGGCACGTTGCTGACGTCCTGCTGGGTCTGTCCCAGGGCAGGGCAGAGCGCGGCCAGCAGCAGCAGCGGGATGAGGGCGTGTCGCAGCAAGCCCGAGATTATACCGGGCGCACTCCCAACGACTAACCCCTAACTACTTCTCTCGCGCCACCACGTAATCCGGGATCAGCAGCAGCGCCCGCTTGATCTCCGACTCGGGGAAGCCGTAGAGCCCCAGGCGGGCCGCCTCGGCGTACTCGCTGGCGCGCGCCAGCGCCGCCTCTACCGACTCGTAGCGGTTCAGGATGGCCAGCACCTGCTCGTGGCCGACGCTGCGGAAAGCGCCCTCGCGCAGCACCGTCTCGACCGCGGCGCGCTCTTCCGGCGTGCAGCGCTCCAGCGCATGGATCACCGCCAGCGTGGCCTTGCCCTCGCGCAGGTCGCTGCCCACGGGCTTGCCCAGCACCTGCTCGGAGGCGGTGAGGTCCAGCACGTCGTCCACGATCTGGAAGGCCATGCCCAGGTCGCGCCCGTACTGCGCCAGCCGGTTCTCCTGCTCTTCCGTCGCCCGCCCCAGGATCGCTCCCAGCCGCATGCACACCGAGAACAGGCAGGCGGTCTTGCGGAAGATCAGGTCGAAGTGCTCCTCCGCGGTGATGATCTGCCCCAGCTTCTCCACCTGCAGCAGCTCGCCCTCCACCATCTTCTGGGTCAGCTCGATGAGCACGTCCAGGATGCGGAAGTTGCGCTCCTCCACCGCGATCTTGAAGGCCTGCATGTACAGCCAGTCGCCCGCCAGCACGCACTTGGAGTTGCCCCACTGGGTGTTGGCCGAGGGTCGGCCGCGGCGCGTCTGGGCCTCGTCGATGATGTCGTCGTGGACGAGGGTGGCGGTGTGGATGATCTCCACCACCGCGCCCAGGCGGATGGCGGCGCGCTCGTGGCCGGGGAAGAGCTTGGCGGAGAGCAAGAGCAGCGCCGGGCGCAGGCGCTTGCCGCCGCCCGCCCGCAGGTGCTCCCCGATCTCGGTGATGGCGCGCACCCCCGAGACCGTGTCCCGCCCGAACTCGCGCTCGATGGCGGCCAGGTCCTCGCGCAACAGCTCGAAGATCTCTTTGGCCGCGGCTATCGCCGGTCCGCTCACGCTGACTCCCGACCCCTGACTACTGAGTCCTGTAATTGGTGAACTGCATGTCGATCCCGAAATCCGTCTGCCGCAGCAGCGCGATGATCTCCTGCAGGGTGTCGCGGTCGCGCCCCGTCACCCGCACCAGGTCGCCCTGGATGGCCGCCTGCACCTTCTTCTTGGAGTTCTTGATCAGCTTCACGATCTCGCGCGCCTTCTCGATGGGGATGCCTTGCTGCATGGTGATGCGCAGCCGCGCCGTCCCCCCGAAGGCCTTTTCCACCGGGCTGTAGGTCAGGGCCTTGAGCGGCACCCCGCGCTTGACCAGCTTCTGCTGCAGCACGTCGTTCACCGCCTTGAGCTTGAACTCGTCCGCCGAGCTGACCACCACCGCCTCTTTGCCTTCCAGCATGATCTCCGACTTCGAGTCCTTCAAGTCGAAGCGGGTGTGCACTTCCTTGAGCGCCTGCTGGATGGCGTTGGAGACCTCTTGCAAATCCACCTTGCTGACGATGTCGAATGAGTTCTCGGGCATAAGGGGCGTCAGGACCGACCTTTCAGACCATTCAGATTATCCTGCACTCCGCCCCAGCGTCACGGTTTTTCGCAAAGCCCGCGCCCAGCCGGCCACGCAGTTCTTCGGCTCCAGGGCCCTTGGTTCGTAGTGCTTCGCGTCCCCAGGCAGTCGCGTCCAGTTGCCAGGACCTTCCGTATCGTGGCACGATGTTCTTGCTGCTGTCCCGAAGGGCAGGTCTTCACAATCCATCATGATCTCTTTCGACGCTGCGCATCGAGCGGTCCATTACCCCAGGGATCGGCGGTTTCGCGTCTGGATGCGGCCGTCGGCGCTGATCGTCCTGTGCCTGTTGGTCCTGATTCCCCTGGGCGCTGCCTGGCTGCAGCGCGCCCTGTACGGGCTGCCTTCCATCGCCGCCTCCACGGCCTCGTTGGAAGGCATGGCCAGCGGCCCGCATGGTTTTCCCGTCTGGATTCGCTGGTGCCATTTCTTCAACATGATCTTCCTGTTCATGCTGGTGCGCAGCGGCCTTTCCATCCTGATGGACCACCCCCGGCTCTACTGGAACGACCACTGCACGCCGGGCTCCGAATGGATGCGCTTCACTCCCTTGCGAGTGCCCACCGACCGCCTGTGGACCGCCAAGGACGATGCTCGCTACATCTCGCCGCTGGTCGCCACCCCTGGCTACCGGCACACGGTGGGGGTGGCGCGCTCCTGGCATTTCATCGATATCGGCGGGTTTCTTCTGACCGGGGTTTTCTTCGTGTGCGGCCTGCTGACCAGCGATCAGTGGATGCGGCTGGTGCCCACCTCGCCCGGAGTCTTTGTGCAGGCGTGGAACACCTTCGTCCATTACGCCAACTTCCATCTTCCTCCGGAGCCCAACGGCTTCTACGGCTACAACGCCCTGCAGCAACTCGCCTACTTCGCCACCGTGTTCATCATGGCGCCGCTGAGCCTGCTGACCGGAATGGCCATGTCGCCCGCGCTGGTGAACCGCTTCCCGGGCTACGCCAGGGTCTTCGGCGGGCGGCAGAGCGCGCGCTCCATCCATTTCCTGCTGCTGGTGGGATGGATCCTGTTCGTCGCCGCTCACGTCACCATGGTGGTTCTCACCGGCTTTCAGCGGAACATGAACCACATCGTGCGCGGCACCGACGATACCAGCCTCGCGGGCATGGTCCTGGGCTTCATCGGGATCGCGGTGGTCCTGCTCACCTGGGTGGCGGCCCACTTCATCTCCTGGCACTTCCCGCGCGCCCTGCAGCATGCCCAGAAGGCCATCACCCAGCCGGTGAAGCTGATGACCCTCGACCGGCTGGTGCCCAGCGGACGCTACACCCAGGACCAGGTCTCGCCTTATTTCTGGCCCAACGGGAAGCCGCCCGTGCGCGACGACTGGAAGCGCCTGGCGGCCGAAGACTTCAAGAAGTTCAAGCTACGAGTCTCCGGCCTGGTGGCCAACCCCGTCGAGCTCTCGCTCGACGATCTGCGCGCCCTGGGCGCGGAGGAACACATCACCATGCACCACTGCATCCAGGGCTGGTCGGGCATCGCGCAGTGGAAGGGCGTTCCCCTGGGGAAGATCATCGAGCATGTCCGCCCCTTGCCCTACGCCAAGACGCTCGTCTTCTGGTCCTTCGGGGAGTCCCTCTTCGGCGGCCCCTACTACGACACCCAGCACGTGTACAACCTGCTGAAGCCCGGGTGCCTGCTCGCCTTCGAGATGAACGGCAAGGCCCTGCCGCCGGTGTACGGCGCCCCCCTGCGGCTGCGCGTGGAAAACCAGCTCGGCTACAAGATGGTGAAGTGGATCGAGTCGATCGAATTTGTTGAAGACGAGAAAGTGCTCGGCAAGGGACAGGGCGGCAAAAATGAAGACGACGAGTATTTTGATTTGCTGCC
>DATIWW010000334.1:0-5761 GCA_035519175.1 Terriglobales bacterium | reverse complement strand
GGCGTCGGGCTCGACCACGCGCACCCCGCGCTGCTGGAGCGCGGCCACGTTCTCGCGGGTGGCGGCGTGCTCCCACATGTTGACGTTCATGGCGGGAGCGACCACCACGGGCGCGGTGGTGGCCAGGTAGAGGGTGGTGAGAAAGTCGTCGGCCACGCCATGGGCGAACTTGGCGAGGACGTCGGCGGTGGCGGGCGCGACCACCAGCGCGTCGATGGCCTGGGCCACAGCGATGTGCTCGACCGCGGAGTCGATGTTGGGGGATTCGGCGCCGCCCTCGAAGAGCCCGGTGATGACCTTCTCGCCGGAGAGTGCGGCGAAGGTAAGCGGGCGCACGAACTCCTGCGCGGCTTTCGTCATTACTACCTGAACGCGGATGCCGCGGTCCTGCAGCAGGCGCACCAGCTCGGCCGCCTTATAGGCGGCGATGCCGCCGGTCACGCCCAGGGCGATCTTCATGGGGTTGATTGTAACGCAGGGGAGAAGTCGTTGGTCGGTCGTCGTTGGTCGTTCGCCGACTCCGCCACAGCCGGCGCTGGAAGGCCAACGACTAACGACCAGCGGCGAACGACTTGCAGAGACACGTCTCCCGCGACGAAGCACGCAGGGAAAAACAGGCGCTAGCGGCTGCCCAGGGCCTTGTCGAGCAGTTCGCTGGCCACGGTGGCGGCGGACTTAGGCTCGCCGATGATCCACTTGACCTTGCCCGCCTTGATCTCTTCCTGGGCGATGCGGCAAGGCTTGCGGGAAGCGGTGGCGACCAGGGGCGGCGCGCCTCCCTGGAGCTGACGGGCGCGGCGGGCGGCCACCAGGATGTAGCGGTAGTTGCTGTCGAATCCTTCCATGAACCCCAATGCCTTTCTACCTCAACTGCGGCCGGAAACGGCCGTACCCGCGAACGAGGCCAGGATCGGCAGGACCTGCGGGCGCATATTGGCCTGCAGGCTCTTCTTGGCTTCGCCGACCAAAACCTCTTCCACCGGGGACAGCTTGCCGCCGGAGCGCAACCGGCGCTCCGCGACCACGACGTCCCTGAGGCGTTCGATGGCAGGCTCTAACTGGTCGTTGACAATAAGATAATCATATCGAGTCCAATTCTCAATCTCTTTCGCGGCGGCGAGCAGGCGGCGCTGCAGCACGCCGGGATCGAGGGCGCCTTCGGCCTGGCTACGGCGGCGCAAGCGGCGCTCCAATTCCTCGCGCGAGGGCGGCAGGACGAAGATGCTGACCGCCTCCACGATCTTCTGCTTGATCTGGGCGGCGCCCTGCACGTCGATGTCGAGCAGGAGGTCCTCGCCGCGGGCGCGCGCCTCCTCCAGGAAACGCCGGGCGGTGCCGTAGTAGTTGCCGAAGACCTCGGCGTGCTCCAGAAACTCGCCCGCCTGGATCATGCGCTCGAACTCCTGGCGCGCGATGAAGAAGTACTCGCGGCCGTCGTGCTCGCTGCCTCGCGGCGCGCGCGTGGTGTAGGAGATGGAGAAGTGCAGGCGCGGCACCGTGCTCAGCAGGCCGTGCAGCAGGGTGGACTTTCCCGATCCCGAGGGCGCGGAGACGATGTAGACCAGGGGGTTCATTCCAGGTTGAGCACCTGCTCGCGGGATTTTTCGATCTCCGACTTCATGGCCAAGCCATGCTCGGTGATGCCCAGACCTTCGCCGGCCAGCCCGGCGGTCTTGGAGAGCATGGTATTGGCCTCGCGGTTCATCTCCTGCAGCAGGAAGTCGAGCTTCTTGCCGGCCTCGCCGCCGGCGTCGAGCAATTCCAGGAACTGCGTGACGTGGGCCTCCAGCCGCACCAGTTCCTCCTGCACGTCGCTGCGCTCGGCCAGCAGCGCGGCTTCCTGCAAGATGCGCTCGGGATCGGCGTGGCCGCCCACCAGCTCCTGCATGCGCGATTGTACTTTCTCCAGGTGGGCGCGCAGGACCGCGGACCGCAGCTTGGAGACCTCGGCGGTGGCGGCGCGCAGCCGCTGCATGCGCTGGCGCAACTCGCGTCCGATGGCGCGGCCTTCTTCGGCGCGCATCTCGTCGAGGCGGAGGATGGCCTGCTCCAGTTGGGCGAGCACGGTGGCGTCGAGCGCGCCATTCTCCAGGGCCGGGCCGGAGAGCGCTCCCGGCAGGCGCAGGACGGCGTTCAGGTCGGGCTCGCCGGCGATCCCGAACTCCCGGGCCGCCTCGCGGAAGGCGGCCACGTAGCCGCCCACCAATTCGCGATTGAAGGCGAGGCCGGTCGCGCCCGCGCGCTCCAGCGAGAGCGTCAGCTCCACGTGGCCGCGGGCCAGGCGCTCCTTGAGCAGGCGGCGGATCTTCATCTCCAGGGCGTCGGAATCGGCGGGCAGGCGCAGGTGGAGGTCGAGGAAGCGGTGGTTCACCGACTTCAACGACAGGGTGAAGCTGGTCTGCTCGCCGGCCTGGCCTTTCGCCTGCGCGAACCCGGTCATGGAGCGGAGGGGCATACAAAACCAGTTTCTCGTTTCTAGTTCCTAGTTTCTAGTTGGCGCCCGATGCCGCCGGGCGCGGCTCGTCCACGAACTGGAGATCATACAACCTGCGATAGGTGCCGAGGCGGCCCACCAGGTCGTCGTGGGAGCCGGTCTCGACGATGCGCCCGCCCTCCAGCACCACGATGCGGTCGGCGCGGCGCACGGTGGAGAGGCGGTGGGCGATGACGAAGACGGTGCGCCCCGCCATCAGGTTCTGCAGCGCCGCCTGCACCAGCGCCTCCGACTCGGTGTCCAGCGCCGAAGTGGCCTCGTCCAGGATCAGGATGGGGGCGTTCTTGAGCAGGGCGCGGGCGACGGCCAGCCGCTGCCGCTGCCCCCCCGACAGGTTCAGCCCGCGCTCCCCGATCACGGTGTCGTAGCCCTCCGGCATCTGCAGGATGAACTCGTGGGCGTGGGCGTGCTGGGCGGCGGCGATGACGGTCTCCTTGGAGACGTGGGGCTGGCCGTAGGCGATGTTGTTGCGCACGGAGTCGTTGAACAGGATGGTGTCCTGGGTGACGATGCCGATCTGGGCGCGCAGGCTGGCCAGGGTAACCTCGCGGATGTCCTGGCCGTCGAGGAGGATGCGTCCCGAGGCGACGTCGAAGAAGCGCGGCACCAAGTGGACGAGCGTGCTCTTGCCCGCTCCCGAGGAGCCCACGATGGCCAGCACCTCGCCCGCGCGCACTTCCAGGTCGATGCCGGTGAGCACCTCGCGACCTTCCTCGCCGTTGGAGCCGTAGGAGAAGGTGACGCCCTCGAAGCGCACGCTCTTCTGGAAGGGCGGCAGGCGCGGGGCGCGCGGCTTCTCCCGTACGTCGTCCTCTGCGTCCATGTAGGCGAAGACGGTGGAGGAGGCGCCCAGGGCCTGCTGGAAGTTGTTGTTGTAGATGGCGAACTTGCGCACCGGGTCATAGAGCCGGAAGACCGCCGCCATGAAGGCCACGAAGGTGCCCGGCGTGAAGAGATGGTGATTGATACGGTCGCGGCCCAGGAGCAACAGCATGGCCACACCCACCGCCGCCAGGATATCCATCAGGGGGGAGGAGATGGCGGCGGCGCGCACCGAGCGCAGGTTGGCGCGGAAGAGGGTGGAGGAGGCGTCGCGGAAGCGCAGGCTCTCCCAGCCTTCCATGCCGAAGGCCTTGACGATGCGGTTGCCGGTGATGGTCTCGTGCAGGATGTTCTGGATGGCGGCCAGCTTGTCCTGGCCGCGGCGGGTGGTGTGGCGCACGCGGCGGCCGATGCGGCGCGCCGAAAAGTACACGACCGGGATGAAGAACAGCAACATCCAGGCCAGGCTTCCGCCCAGCCATACCACCACGGCGAGGATGAAGATCAGGATGAAAACCTGCTGCAGGCATTCGGCCAGCACCGTGGACATCGTGAACTGCACCTTCTCGATGTCGTTGATGATGGTGGAGAGCAGAGTGCCGGTAGTGTGGCGGTGGAAGAAGCCCACCGAGCGGCGCAGGATGGCGTTGTAGAGGTGATTGCGCAGGTCGGTGATCATGCCGAAGCCGGCGTAATTCACCAGGTAGGTGCCCAGGTAATCGCAGATGCCCTTGAGCACGGTGGAGGCTACCAGGGCGAAGGCCACGATGGTCCAGGCGTTGTGGAAGTGCGAGGGCACGAACTGCTGCAGGTAGAGGGTGTAGTGGTAGCGCGGGATGGTGAGAAGAGCGATATCCTGCGAGCCCGAGGTCGGGTTGAGCACCCGGTCGAATACCGGCCCGACCAGCAGCAGGCGAAAGGCCTCCAAGAAGCCCACCGCCGTCATGAGCACGACGGAGGCCAGCACCTGCAGCCCGTAGGGCACGAAATAGCGAAGCAGCCGGCTCAGTTGCCGCATAACTCCCTGGAGACGCTCCTCCCGGGGCGGGGGAAGGCCAGGCCGATCACGCTCTGCCGGGGAAGATACAAGGCCTTATTTTACCGGAAGATGCGCGTCCACAGGCTGACTTCTGGGGCTCCGGCGGAGAATTGCAGAATGCAGAATTGAGAATGCAGAATCCGAGGCAATCTCCTTTGGATGTCATTCTTCCGACGAGCGCAGCGAAGCGGGAGAATCCGGCGATGCCGCCGGGACCACCAAAGCGGTGGCGCCGGGGTCATTGTCAGATCCTCCGCTCGGCTTCGCCTCGCGAAGCATGACACCCTTCCATGCTTGGTTTCTGGGTGCCTCCGTGTCTCCGTGGTGGATCTGCCTTACCTGGGGCAGTCGCGGTGGGTGACCTTGGTGCGGTAGCCGGCGGCAGCCAGGCGCTGGGTCACCTCTTCGGCGATCATCACCGAGCGGTGCTGGCCCCCGGTGCAGCCGAAGCCGATGGTGAGGTAGCTCTTCCCTTCCCGCAC
Organism: Terriglobales bacterium; assembly: GCA_035519175.1. Taxonomy (GTDB): domain Bacteria; phylum Acidobacteriota; class Terriglobia; order Terriglobales; family Acidobacteriaceae; genus DASPRL01. The sequence goes on along the minus strand of DATIWW010000334.1, from coordinate 924 downwards.
GTAGTGGGGCAGCAAGTAGGTGAGCATGTCGGCAGTGCGGCGGATGAACTCGCGGGTCTGGGGGAAGGAGCGGATGTAGCGGGCCACCTTGGCGTCCTTGCCGGTGTAGGGACGCAGGCCGGGGACGAAGTGGGGGTTGGGGAGGAAGCGGACGTCGAAGACCAGGTCGGCGTCCTCGGGCAGGCCGTGGCGGTAGCCGAAGCTGACGCAGGAGACCAGGATGTTCTTGCCGGCGGGCTGGCGCTGGAACTGGTGGGTGACGTGGGCGCGCAGTTCGTGCACGTTGAAGCGCGAGGTGTCGACCACCAGGCTGGCCAGGGCGCGGATGGGGCGAAGGCGGCGGCGCTCGGCGGCCAGCGCCGCCTTCACCGGCCCCGAAGCTCCCAGGGGATGCGGCCGCCGGGTCTCGCTGTAGCGGCGCAGCAGCACCTCGTCGCTGGCCTCCAGATAGAGGACGTGCGTGGTCACCGAGCCCTTCAGCGAGTGCAGGATGGCGGGCAGGCGCTCCAGCCCCTGGCCCTCGCGCACGTCCACCACCAGGGCGGCGCGCTCGATCTCGGCCGAATGCCGCACCAGTTCGGCGAAGCTGGGAATCAATTCCACCGGCAGGTTGTCCACGCAGTAGTAGCCCAGGTCCTCGAAGGCCTTGAGCACCGAGGCCTTCCCGGAGCCGCTCATGCCGGTGATGATCACCAGCTCGGCGTGGGACGTGCGACCGCGGGTGGGGGCCGGCTTGGCGGGCTGCTTGCGCGACTTCACGGGGGAGATGGTAGCAGACCCATCGGGTGATCGGGTGATCTCCATCGGGTGAATGGAAAACCCAATGTCCCGCGACACTGTCATCCTTCGCGAGGCGAAGCCGAGCGGAGGATCTGAGGATTCCGTATGCGCTACCGCTGGGGTGGTGCCGGCGACCTCGCCAGA
>DATIWW010000333.1:0-19281 GCA_035519175.1 Terriglobales bacterium | reverse complement strand
TGGCCACCCAGGCCGACGCCGTGATCGAGATGGTCGAATCGGTCGGGGAAGCCACCATGGACGGTGCGCCCCTGCTGCACGTGCGTGGCGGCCAAGCGCCCATTGCCGAGGCCGGCCTGCGCAAGGCCATCCTGCTGGGACCGGAGCGCACCTTCGAGCAGGACCCCAAGTACGCCCTCCGCCTGCTGGTGGACATCGCCATCAAGGCGCTCTCGCCGGCCATCAACGATCCCACCACCGCGGTGCAGGCGCTGGACTACGTCGAGGACCTGCTGCGCTGCCTGGGCAACCGCCGTCTGCAGGCGGGACGGCTCTACGACGCTGCCGGCAACCTGCGCGTCACCTTCCCCTGCCCGCGCTGGCAGGACTTCGTCAGCCTGGCGCTGGAGGAGATCCGCTACTACGGCGCCGGTTCCATCCAGGTGATGCGGCGCATGCGCGCGCTGCTGCGGGACGTGATCCCCGATCTGCCTCCCCAGCGCCAGGCGGTGCTGCGCGTCTACCTGGAACGCGTCGACACCGGCGTGAACCGCGGCTTTGCCCTGCTCGACGACCGCCGCAGCGCTTCCATGGAGGACCGGCAAGGCCTGGGCATGGCGCGCCAGTGAGCGCCAGACCCGGAACAGGAGCGAGCCATGAAGTCACTCACATCCCACGAAGCTGAAGCTGCCTTCGCCGTGCTGTCGCTGTTCACCAGCGGTCCCGAGCACCGCCAGGAGTTCGTCACCCTGGCCCGCGACTTCCTCGCCAGCCGGATGCGCTGGCAGGAAGGTCTGCATTCGGTCGAGCTGTTCAGTGACGAGAGCGGGGAGCACATCGTCATCCTGGCGCGCTGGCAGGACCGCGCCGCCTTCGAAGCCTTCAAGCAGAGCCCGAGCGGCCGCGAGGTCACCAGCTTCGGCCTGGCGCTCCGCCCCAAGGTCCTGTTCCTCCGCCCGGAGGCTTCTTTCTCCCGGGAGGCGGAGCGCACCCTGCAGCGCGCGCGCTTCTAAGAGCCCTCCCGGCCCGGGGGGATGCCCCGCGGCCTCCTGGATGGGCCTTCCTTCGCCCGCAAAAGTCAGCTACAGTCCCACCTCAGCGAGCGGGGAGCGCCGCGGGAGGACCATGACAGCGAAGCATCGCCAACGCGGCGGGGTGGGAGGAGATCCCGGGTCCGCGCCGGCCGCGAGCACGGCTTCGGCTTGGATCTACCGTCCCTGGCTGGACCTGCTGGTGGGCTGCAGCGCCTGGTCGGCGCCGCTGCTGCTGCTGGCCTATCCCCTGGGCCAGAGTCACCAACAGACCTGGGCAGTGGCCTTCTACGGGATGGCCCTGGTCTTCAACTACCCGCACTTCATGGCCACCATCTACCGCGCCTATCGTACGCGCGAAGAGTTTTCCCGCTACCGCCTCTTCACCCTGCACCTGACCCTGCTGCTGCTGCTGACCGCCCTGCTCTCCCATTTCTCCTTCCGCCTGGTGCCCTGGCTCTTCACCGTCTATGTGACCTGGAGCCCGTGGCACTACACCGGGCAGAACTACGGGCTGCTGATGATGTTCGCGCGGCGCAATGCCGCCCAGCCCAGCCCGAGCGAGCGCCACGCCCTGTACCTTTCCTTCCTGGCTTCGTACGTGATGCTCTTCCTCACCTTCCACACCGGCGCCTCCGACGATCCCGTGGTCATCTCGCTGGGCCTTCCCGCCGCGGTGTCGCGGCCGGCCGAACTGGTGTGCGGCGCCGCGTTCGTGCTGCTGGGGGGATGGGCGCTCTGGCGGCTGGCGCGGCGGGTAGGGCTGCGCGCCCTGGCCGCTCCGCTCACCCTGTTCGCCAGCCAGTTCCTGTGGTTCGTGCTGCCGGCGCTGCTGGGCCTGGCCTACGGTCTGCAGGTGCCGCAGACCCGCTACAGCAGCGGCATCCTGGCGGTGCTGCACTCCACCCAGTACCTGTGGATCACCAGCTACTACGCGCGCCGCGAGGCCCAGGCGCAGGGCCGGCGCTGGCGTCCGGTGGCCTACTTCGCCGTGCTCATCGCCGGCGGCATCGCCCTGTTCATTCCCGGACCCTGGCTGGTCAGCTCCCTCTTCCACTATGACTTCACCGTCAGCTTCCTCATCTTCACGGCGCTGGTGAACATCCATCACTTCCTGTTGGACGGAGCCATCTGGAAGCTGCGCGACCGCCGCATCACCGCCTTCCTGATCGACCAGCGCGCCCCGGCCGCCGAGCGCGCTCCCTCCGCAGGTACGGGGCGCAACCTCACTCGCTGGCTCACTGGGGTCTCGGCGGGCGCGCGCGCGTTGCGCGTCGGGTTGGCGGTGGCGCTGGTCGCTTGGGGCGGCCTCGATCTGGCGCACTTCTATCTGGGCACCCGCCAGGACGACCTGCCCGCGCTGCAGGCCGCGGTCACGCTCGCTCCCTACGACAGCGGGGCACAGATGCGGCTGGCGCGGGCCGTCGCCGAACAGGGCGACGTGGACCGCGCGGTGGCCGCGCTGCAGCGCGCCATCGCCGCCAATCCCGGCGAGCCCGGCCCGCAGAACGCCCTGGCGCGGCTCCTGCTGGAGAGCGGGCGGTACGCCGGCGCCTACGCGCAGTACCAGCGCATCGTGCAACGCTTCCCCAAGGACGCCGACGCCCTGGTGAACCTCGGCATCCTCGCCCGGCAACTCGGGCATCCGGAGGAAGCAGTGGCCGCATGGCAGAAGGCGCTGATCCTGGATCCCCAGCAGGTCAACCCGCACCTTTATCTGGCGGAGTCCCTGGACGAAGCGGGGCGCCTCGAGCCTGCCGTGGGGCAGTATCAGGCTTACCTGCAGGCGGTGGCCGCGCATCCAGCGACGCGGCCGCCGCCCGGCCAGGTCATTTCCGTGCTGCTCAAGCTGGCCGAGGCGCAGGAGCGCGGCGGCCAGCCCACGCAGGCGCTCAAGACCTGCAGCTTCGCCGTCGGCCTGGCCGAGCAGACGCACGAGACCAAGCTCGAGGGCCTGGCGCTGGTCACGCAAGCGGAGCTGCAGGCGAGCCAGAACCAGTTGGGGAACGCGGCGCGCTCCTATCAGGCAGCGCTCGCGCTCGACGCTCGCATCAACGACCCATCCAACGCCGCCGTGGATTGGTTCAACTACGGGCAGTTCCTGCGCCGCCACGGCCAGCCCGACACCCTGGTCTACGCCTGCTTCCTGAAGGCGCAGGAGTTCCTGCAGGATCGCCCCGGAGCGCAACTGGACACTCTCCACCAGGCGATGCGGGAGGTCGAGGCCGCCCTCGGCCCTCGCCTGGCCGCCGTCCGCCGCCAGCCTGGACCCTTCCTGCAACAGGCGCTCGCGCTCTCCGACCAGGACCTGGCCAAGCAGCGCTAGCTTGGCGTCGCAAGACCGCCCTCCCCTATCTAGGTCGGGGAATGCCTTCGGTGGGTAAAAACTGCACGGTGCGCTTGACCGACTCCAGCTATCCCCACTGGCATCAGTAAGATACCCAGCTCCTTTTGGCCCGCCGGTTGCATCTAACTGCGCTGTACTTGATCCAGGTTGCCTTTCCCGTGGTGAGCGCATATTCCCCTTCCGGGAGGTAGGTCATGCGTCTGCTCCGCGTCCGCCTGATCGTTCCGCTGATACTGGGCATCGCCCTGGTGTCGCTGCTCTCCTCCTGGTACGAGGTGCACATGGCCCTGCGGGGCCTGCGAAGCGACCTGGACCGGCGCTCCGTGGTGCTGGGCGACAGCCTGGTGGGGAACGTGGAGCGCGCCCTGGACCGCGGTTCCGACCGGGACTTGGAGAACATCGCCCTGCGCTTCGGCAACCGCGAGCACCTGGCCGGGATCGCCATCTGCGATGCCGGCGGCTCCTTCCTCGCCATCACCCCCATCCTGCGCCCGCGCTTCCTCACTTGTCCCCCGAGCGTGGTGCGGGCGATGGCCGGCAACCGGGCGCAAGGGATCTTCCTCGACTCCGGCGGCTCCTACCTGCACATCTATGCCCTGCCGGTCCACCGCGAGAACGGCGAGGTGGCCGGCGGCATGGCCATCGTGGACGACGCCGGCTACATCCGGGACGAGGGCTGGCGCATGTGGCGCCAGATCTTCTTGCGCGTGCTGCTGGAGGCGCTGCTCATCGTGCTGGCCACCTTGCTGATCGTGCGCTGGAGCATCACCGGGCCCATCGCCAACGCCGCTCAGTGGATGCGCGGCCTGCGCACCGGGCGCATCTCCCCGCGCCAGGAGGTCCCCGACTACGACTTCTTCCGGCCCCTGGCGCAGGAGGTCACCACCTTTGCCGAGAGCCTGAAGCAGGCGCGCGTGGCCGCCGAAACCGAGGCCCGCCTGCGCGAGCAGGGCGAGTCGCTGTGGACCCCGGAGCGCCTGGCCGTCCACGTCCGCAGCCGGCTGGGAGGCAGCCGCCTGTTCGTGGTCGCTAACCGCGAGCCTTACATGCATCTGCGCCAGGGCAAAGCGGTGGAGACCATCGTGCCCGCCAGCGGCCTGGTCACGGCGCTGGAGCCCGTGCTGCGCACCTGCGACGGCACCTGGGTCGCGCACGGCGCCGGCGACGCCGACATGGAGATGGTGGACCCGCACGGCCGCCTGCGCGTCCCCCCGGACGACCCGCGCTACACCCTGCGGCGCGTCTGGCTCACCAAGGAAGAAGAAGAGGGTTACTACTACGGCTTCGCCAACGAAGGGCTGTGGCCGCTCTGTCATATCGCCCACACTCGCCCGCTCTTCCGCTCCTCCGACTGGGAACACTATCAGCGCGTCAACCGCAAGTTCGCCGAGGCGGTGCTGGAAGAGATGCAGGACACCGAGGCCCCCGTGCTCCTGGCCCAGGACTACCACTTCGCCCTGCTGCCGCGCCTGGTCAAGCAACAGCGGCCGGAGGTGCGCGTGGCCATCTTCTGGCACATCCCCTGGCCCAACCCCGAGGTCTTCGGCATCTGTCCCATGCAGCGCGAACTGCTCGACGGTCTGCTGGGCGCCGACCTCATCGGCTTCCACATTCAGTCTCACTGCAACAATTTCATGCAGACGGTGGACCGGGCTCTGGAATCGCGCGCCGACTGGGAGCACTTCTCGGTCCGGCGCCGCGATCACCTCACCCTGGTCCGCCCCTTCCCCATCAGCGTGGAGTTCCAGGAGGAAAAGCCTATCCCGGATCCCACCTCCCGTCCCCCCGACGTGGCCTCGGTCGAGCGCAACGCCCTGCTCAAGGAGCTGGGCGTGGACACGCTCTTTCTGGGGGTGGGCGTGGACCGCGTGGACTACACCAAGGGCATTCTGGAACGGCTCCTGGCGGTGGAACGCTTCCTGGAGCGTTATCCCAGCTACCAGGGCAAGTTCACCTTCGTGCAGGTGGGGGCGCCCAGCCGGACTCACATCAAGCGCTACCACGACCTGTTCGCGGAGGTGGAGAGCGAAGCCGAGCGCATCAACTGGCGCTTCCAGGGAGAGCGCTGGAAGCCCATCGTCTTCCTCAAGCGACAACACAGCCACGAAGAGTTGCGCCACTTCTACCGCGCCGCCGACGTCTGCCTGGTCACCTCCCTGCACGACGGCATGAACCTGGTGGCCAAGGAGTTCCTGGCGGCGCGCGACGACGAAGAAGGCATGCTGGTGCTGAGCCGCTTCACCGGCGCCGCCCACGAACTGCGCGACGCCATCCTGGTGAATCCCTACGACATCAACCAGATGTCGCAGGCCATCCACTTCGCCCTGGAGATGGATTCCGCCGACCGCCGCGCGCGCATGCGCCACCTGCGCGAGGTGGTCAAGGAGAACAACGTGTACCGCTGGGCCGGCAACCTGATGGCCGACCTGTGCGGTGTCCGCCTCGATGTTCCGCAAGAACTCGAGGCCTCGGCGGGCAGCAAGGCTTCGGTCGCCTGAGGCGGGGCTGCCCTGGAAGGAGAAGAAGACTTGGCCACGACCAGCGAGGACCTGGAGCGCGAGCCGTTCCTGGCGCACCTGGCGCGCGCCCCCCAGGCCGCACTGCTGCTCGATTACGACGGCACCCTGGCTCCCTTCTGCGAGGAGCGGCAGCGTGCCCTGCCCTATCCTGGCGTGTCCACGCTGCTGAAGGAGATCATGGACGAAGGCTCCACCCGCGTGGTCATGATCACCGGCCGCCCCGCCGGCGAGGTGGTGCGCCTGCTGGGCGTGCTCCCCTATCCCGAGATCTGGGGCGCGCACGGCCTGCAGCGCCTCCGGCCCGACGGCACCTGCGAGCTGGTGGCGGTCGATCACGGCGCGCGCCAGGCCCTGGCCGAGGCCTCCGCCTGGCTGGATCGCCTGGAACTCCGGCACCTGGCCGAATTCAAGCCCGGCAGCATCGCCCTGCACTGGCGCGGCCTGCCCGAGAGCGATGCTGCCGACCGGCGCAGCAAAGTGCTGCTGCGCTGGATGCCGCTCTCCTTCCGCCCGGGCATGGCCCTGCTGGAGTTCGACGGCGGCGTCGAACTGCGCGTCGGTGAGAGGAGCAAGGCCGACGCGGTCCGCACCGTCCTGGCGGAGCTGGACGAGGGCGCCGCCATCGCCTACCTGGGCGACGACCAGAGCGACGAGGAGGCCTTTGCGGCGCTGCGGCCGCGTGGCCTCGCCGTGCTCGCCCGCCCGGAATGGCGGCCCACCGTCGCCACCCTCTGGATCAAGCCGCCCCGCGAGCTGCTGGACTTCCTCGCCCAGTGGCTGCAGGCGCGCCGCGAGCGAGGATGACCCCATGTCCGCCCCCTCGCCGGCCGTGCACCTGGGCGACGCCCGCCAGCCCTTCTACTTCAACTCTTCCGCCCACCTGCTGCGCATCGGGCGGGAGCGGGCGGGCAACCTCGCCGAGCTGCTGGCCGCAGTGCGCTCTTGCCACGAGGATTCCATCTTCCAGCACACCTTTCGCACCCTGGAAGAACACCACTTCATTCGCGAAGGCTTCTCCAACGATTTCGCGCACTGGGCCTTCGCCGACTGCAACCAGCCGGAACTGGCCGAGCGCCTGGCCGGGGTGGACGTGCGCGAGTACACCTCGCTCGCCGACTTGCGCACCCGCATCGTCCAGGTCCTGGAGGAGTTCCTCCGCCATCACCCGCGCGCCGCTCTGGATCCGGCGCAGGAGCCCTTCTTCTTCTGCGCCTCCGAGATCGTGATCCTGCCCACCACCTTCGTCGCCCGCAACCTGCCGGAGGCCAGTTGGGCAAGAACGGCCACGAACACGTGAAAGAAAACTTCCTGGTGACCAGCAACGTGCGCCGCTGGCTGCTGCTGCTGCGCCTGCTGGGTCCCGCCGCGGCGTGAGCGATCGTGTTCGGAAGGGCACGACTTCAGTCGTGCCGTAGTCTCGGCTGAGAAGAAGCCGCGCGAAGGAGCTCGCCCCGAGCACAGCGGGGGGCGCCGCGACCGGGCGCGGGGCACGACGCGGCGCTACAATGCTGTCGAGCATGCAGACAGCGGACGTGGTCATCATCGGCGGCGGCATCGTGGGCTCCAGCATCGCCTGGCACCTCACCGAGGCCGGCTGCAAGGACGTGCTGGTCCTGGAGCGCGAGACCCACCAGGGCAAGGGCTCGACCGGCAAGAGCATGGGCGGAGTGCGCGCCCAGTTCGCCACTCCGGTGAACATCCGCATGTCCCTCTATTCCATCCCCTTCTATGCTTCCTTCGAGGAGCGCCTCGGCCATCCCTCCGGCTACCGTCCCCAGGGATATCTCTTTCTCGCCACCAAGCCGGCCCACCTCGACTATCTGCGCGCCAATCACGAGCGCCAGTTGGCGGAAGGACTGAAGACGGTCGAGCGCCTCGCGACCGAAGAGATCGCGCGCCAGTTCCCGCAGTTGCGCACCGACGACGTGCTGGGCGGGCACTTCGGCTCCACCGACGGCTTCGTCGATCCGTACAGCGCCATGGTGGGCCTCATGACGCGCGCCGGCGAGCAGGGCGCCAGGCTCTGGCGCGACACCGCCGTCACCGCCATCACAGTGGATCACGGGCGCATCGCCGGGGTCGAGAGCGCGCGCGGCCCCGTGGCCACGCGCACGGTTATCAACGCCGCCGGGCCCTGGGCCGCCGAGGTCGCCAGGCTCGCCGGGGTGGAGCTCCCGGTCGAGCCGCTGCGCCGCATGCTCATTCCCACCGAGCCCTTCGACCAGTTCCCCCACACCGCCCCCATGATCATCGACATGTCCAACGGCTTCCACTTCCGCCCCGAGTCGCTGGGCTTCCTGCTGGCGTGGAACGATCCCGAGGAGACGCCGGGCTACAAGACCGACTTCGATCCCGGCTTCATCGAGAAGGTGCTGACGCGCGCCGCCGACCGCGTTCCCTGCTTCGAGAAGCTGGCGGTCAATCCCAAGCGCTGCTGGGCGGGACTCTACGAGATGACCCCCGATCACCATCCCATCCTGGGCCCGGTCGCCGAGGTGCCGGGTTTCTTCTGCGCCAACGGCTTCAGCGGGCACGGGGTGATGCACGCGCCCGCCACCGGCAAAGTGCTCTCGGACCTGGTGCTGAAGGGAACGACCGACTTGATCGACGCGAGCCTGCTCAGCTTCTCGCGTTTCGCCGCAGGACGCCTGCTGACCGAGACGGCGGTGCTTTAGACCGGCTGCGGGCGCTCCATCTGGCTGCCCAGGAAGGCACGCAACTGGCTCCTGGCTTGGAGAGAGAGCTCCCCGAATTGCAGCGAGAGCGTCCCTTCGTCTTCCACGCACACCACTCGGCCTCGGGCTTCGAAGGGCAGGTTCTGCCCCGGCAGGGTCAAAGAGACGGCGATGGTGGTGCCGGGCGAGAGCGGCCGCGACACCAGCAGGCGCATGCCGCCTTCGCTGATGTCGTGCCCGGCGGCATTGAAGGGGGTGCTTCCCGCCTCACATTGCACCGGGCAGTGTATGGGAAAGCGCGCGTGCCGCCGCCGCTCCTGCAGCATGCTGCCGCGGGTGCTGTTGAGCATGCGCGTCAGGCTCTTGTGGTCGAAGGGCTTGTGCAGGAAGAACGACGCCCCGGCCGCCAACGATGACTCCATGGTCTTCTGGTCGTCGCTGCCGCTCAAGGCCACGATCGGGGTCTGCCGGTTCCTCTCCGAGCGGCGCGCCTGCCGGATGATCTCCAGGCCGTTGATCTCCGGCAGCATGATGTCCACCAGGATGCCGTCGAACCTTTGCTGCTCCAGCATCTGCAGGGCGGCCGGTGCGCTGTTGAGCGTGTAGGCTTCCGCCCCCATCAGCGTCAGGACCTCCTGGATGAGGTTCAGCACGCTGGGCTCGTCGTCCACGACAAGGATCCGCAGAGGCATGGCAGCACCGCCCCCTCGTAGGGGCAATCCCGATTATAGGCAATGGCGGCGCCAAGCCGAAGTTACTTCAGTACCCGGTAGAGGTTGCTGAAGTCGTCGGTCCAGGGACGGATCCGGGGGATGCCGGCGAGAGGCGAGGCGGCGCGCGCCAGGCCGGGTGCGGCCAGCCGGGTCCGGTCGCGCGCCAGCAGCACCCAGCTCGAGCCGGGATGGAAGCGGTCGCCCGGCGCTTGGTACACCCACACCGCGCCCAGGTTGAAGCGCTCCGCCGCCGCCAGCACCACCGGGCGCAGGTCCAGGGCGCGATTGGAGATGTTCACCGCCAGCACGCCTTCGGGCTTCAGCCGCTCGAGATACAGCGCGAAGGCCTCCTGGGTCAGCAGGTGCGCGGGAGGCGCGTCGCTGTTGAAGGCGTCGAGCACCAGCAGGTCGAGGAGCGGGGCGCCCGCCGCCTGCTCGCGTTCCAGCGAGAGCCTGCCATCGCCGGCCGCGATCGCCACCCGCGCCGGCGAGTCCTCGAGATAGTGGAAGTACGGGCTCGCCGCCGCCAGGCGGACGACCGCGGGGTTGATCTCGTAGAAGCGGAACTGGTCGCCGGGCCGGCCGTAGGCCGCCAGCGTCCCGATGCCCAATCCCACCACGCCCACGCGCAGCGGCGCGCCGCGCGGATCGGCGCCGAACAGCAGCCCGATGCCGCTTCCGGGGGCGAAGTAGGCGGTGGGCCGGTCGCGCTGCTCCGGCGCGCGATACTCCAGGCCGTGGGTGATGCGTCCGTGGCGCAGCGCGTAGACCGCCGAGTGCGCCTGCGCGTCGTAGTCGCTGTAAACCGCCACGACGCCATAGAAGTTGCGCTCCACCTCCTCCGTGTTGTGCTTGTACCAGGCGACGTGCAGCAGCAGCTCGCCCGCCAGCAGCAGCAGCCCGAAAGCGTAAAGATAGAAGCCCGGCCTCAGACGGTGGCGGTAGAACAGGCGGTGGCGCTCGTGCACCAGCACCACCAGCGCCAGCAGACAGCATCCCCACAGGCCCAAGTGAAACTCCCAGTAGCCGGAGAAGAGGTGGGGCGCCAGCAGCGCCACGAAGATGCCACCGGCCGCGCCTCCGGCCGCGATCGCCAGGTAGAACCAGGTCAGGTAGCGCGGCGCCGGCTTCAGCCGCACCAATTCTCCGTGGCACACCATGCAGCAGGCCACCAGGGTGAAGCAGAAGACCGCGATCTGCAGCCGGATATCGGCGTAGGGCCCGAAGAAGAGCAGCACCGGCGCCAGCAGGGCCGCCAGCAGCAGCGCGCGCAGCCAGCCGCGCCCGCACCAGCGCTCGTCGTGGAAGCAGAGAATGAAAGAAAGCAGGTAAAGGCTCAGCGGCAGCACCCAGAGGAAGGGCACCACCGCCACCTCCTGGCAGATCTGGTTGGTCACCGCCAGCAGCATGATCGAGCCGCCCGCGGCCAGCGCCGCCCACAGCAGCATCGTGCCCGCCGTCGGCCGCGGCTCGTACTCCGCGATGATCTCGTCGATGCCAAAGGCCTGCGGCTGATGCGAGCGCACCGCCAGCGCACCGCAGACGGAGCAGCCCAGCGCGAACGCCAGGAAGGCCCACGTCCACGTCCGGCCCTGCACGCCCAGCGCCAGTGCCGGCTCGACCACGAAGGGATAGCTCACCAACGCCAGCAGCGAGCCCGCGTTGGAGAGCGCGTACAGCCGGTAGGGCGAGCGCTCCGGCTCCGTCCGCGCGTACCAGCTCTGCACGAGCGGCGCGGTGGTGGCCAGCAGGAAGAAGGGCAGGCCGATGCTCACCGCCAGCAGCCGCACGATCTCCCACGTGGGATGTCCGCCGGGCTCGGGCTTCCACGCTTCTCCCGGTAGGATGGGGGAGTTCCAGCGCCTGCCCAACACGGCCAGCAGCGTCACTGCACCCGCCAGCAGCGCCGCATGCACGGCGAGCTGCGTCCGCGCGCGGCGCACTCCCGCCAGAGCGTGCCCATAAGCGTAGCCCGCCAGCAGCAGCACCTGGAAAAAGAGCAGGCAGGTGGTCCACACGGCGGGCGTGCCGCCGAACCACGGCAGCAGGTACTTGCCCAGGATGGGCTGCACCTGGAAGAGCAGGAAGGCGCCCAGGAAGACGGTGGCGCCGAAGATGGCCTGCGCGGGTCGCTTCATAGGCGGGTCGCTGGCAGGATAGCAGAGGCCTGCCGGCTCTTCCTTGCATCGGCCCGCCGGCGGGCGCATCCTACAGGAGATGACGGCCGCGCAGGACAAGTTCCTCCCGGGCAGGATCACGGCGCGCACCGACCACGCCCCCGACCTTTGGTCGGTGCGGCTGCGGGTGGAGGCGCCGTTCCACTTCGCTCCGGGGCAGTACGCCACCCTGGGGCTGGAGAAGCACGGCAAGCTGGTGGAGCGCGCCTACTCCATCGTCTCCTCGCCCTACGAGCCGGAGCTGGAGTTCTTCTTCGAGCTGGTGCCCGACGGCCAGCTCACCCCGCTGCTGCACAAGCTGCAGCCCGGCGACACGCTCAGCATGCGCAAGGCCTTCAAGGGCCGCTTCACGCTCGACATCCAGAGCGGCCGCACCCGCCACCTGCTGCTGGCCACGGTCACCGGGGTCGCGCCCTTCGTCAGCTACGTCCGCACCCTCTACCGCGATTGGAAGGAAGGCCGCTTCCCCGCCGGCCATCATCTTTATCTGCTGGAGGGCGCCAGCCGCTCCTGGGAGTTCGGCTACCACCACGAATTGCAGACGCTGGCGGCCGAGGTTCCCTGGCTCACCTACGTGGCCACGGTCAGCCGCCCCTGGGAGGACCCGGCGTGGAAGGGCGAGACCGGGCGCGTGGACGACCTCATCCGCAAGTACACCGACCATTGGCAGCTCAGCGCGCAGAATGCCACCGGCTACCTCTGCGGCCACCCCGACATGATCGAGCACGGCAAGGGCATCCTGCGCCGCGCCGGCTTCCCCAAGGAGAACCTGAAGGAAGAGATCTACTGGATCCCCGCCAAGCCGGCCAAGACGAGGTGAGCCGCGCTACCGCTCCAGGATGCTGATGATGAACTCCATGGCGCGGGGATCGTCGGACTGCCCGAGCCAGAACATGGCCTCCTTGCGCACCACGGGGTTGCGGTTGTTCTTGACCAGCCCGATGAGCAGGGGCACGCCCTGGTTGTTGGGCATGTTGCTGAGCGCGAACACCGCCTTCTTCTTCAGTTCCGTGTCGGGGTCGCGTTCGATGGCCTCGGTGATGACTCCCGCCACCTTGTTCCCCGCCTTCTGGGCCAGCCAGAAGAGCGCCTGGCCACGCAGCTCAGTACCGGGTCCCTGGCGCGCCACCCGGATCAGGGCTTCGGTGGCGCCGGGGTCGGCGTGCATGGCCAGGGCGGCCATGGCTTCTTCAGCCAGGTCGCGCCTCCGCTCCCCCTCGAGCAGCGACGCCAGCAGGGCCACGCTCTCCGCCGGCCTGACGTCGGTGAGCCAGTAGAGCGCGAGCCCGCCGGCGTCGAGCGCGCAGTTGGCGCTGAAGGCGCGCACCTTCTGCACCTTTCCTTGCTCCAGGCGCAGCAGAACGAAGAACTCCTGGGACGGTTCCAGGTGATCGCAAGCGCTGACTTGGCCCATCACCATGCCGCCGTTGCCTTCCAGGCGGCAGCCGCCACAGCATTGCGGGTCGCGGCGATAGTCGTGGTAGGAATCGAAGCAGCACATGTCGTGCCGGCCGGCGATCACAGGGACGGCGTAGCCTGCCCACGTCGCGCCCTTCTGTTCGCGCTCGATGGCGGCCAGCTCCTTCTCCAGCCCGGCCGCCGCCGAGCGCGTCTCCACGCGCCCGTTCTTCAGCCGGGGCTGCTGCGCCTGTGCGCCGGCCACCAGCGCCGAGATCAGGAGAATGGCGGTCAGCAGCTTCATGGCGCACCTCTACTTGTTCAAGATCTCCAGCATGTAGTCGCGGGCTTCCTTGTTGTCCATCGCCGAGAGCTTCTCCACCAGCGCGCGCTTCAACTGGGGATCGGTCTCGGCGCGCGCCAGCGCCACCAGGTCGTGGGCGTCGTCCTGGATGAACAGGCCTTCGATCACGGCGCGGCGGATCTCCGGATCCTTCTCGCTGCTGTAGACGCCCACCAGGATGTCGCGCGACTCCTTGGAGCCGGTGATGCCCAGTGCCTGCAGGGCCTTGCGCCGCAGGCTGGGATCGCCCGGGGTGCGTGCCACCTGTCCCAGGAAGGCGACATCATCGGCCACCGCCAGCGACTCCAGGATCTTTCTCTTCTCCTCCGGCGTGGACGACGACTGGTACATCTGGTGCAGGGCGTCCTTGGCGTCCATGGCGCCCAGGTGGTCGATGGCCTTGCGGCGCAGTTCCGGGTCGCGCTCTTTCTGCGCCACCTGCAGGGTCTCGCTGACCGCGTCCGCCGCCACGAACGAATCCAGGATCCGGCGCTTCACCTCGGCGCTGGTCGAAGGGTTGTTGTAGATGTCCACCATGAGCGCGATGTCCTGCTTGCTGCCGTTCGCGCCCAGGTACTCGATGGCGCGGCGCTGCAGGTCGGGATTGGCCTGCCCCCGCGCCACCCGCTCCAGCACTGCCCGCGCCTGCGGCAAGTCGCACTGCGCCAGCACGAACAGCGCCTGTGCCTTCACCCGCGGAGAATTGTTCGAAGCCAGGATCTTCTCCAGCTCCGGAACCGCCTGCTCGGGATGGCTCGAGTTCATCAGCGCGTTGATGGCCAAGACCTTCAGCTCTTCGTCGCTCTGCGCCGCCGGGTTGACGTGCCGCCCCGACGCGGCCCGCACCTCGACCTCCAGCGAGCCCGCATCCGACAGGTAGCCGCTCTTGGGATACTGCTTGCGCAGCTCCGAGATCGTGCTCAGCGCCTCGGACTGCCGTCCCAGCTTGTTCAGGCAGTATGCTTTCCAGTAGAGCGCCGCGTCCGCGCGTCGCCCGTGCATGTCGGCCACCTGCGTGAACTTCTCCAGCGCCTTGTCCCACTTGCTCTCGTCCAGATACTGCTGCCCGTCCTGGTAGAGTTCGTCCTCGCGATCGTTGTCCTCGGCGTTCTCGTTGCTCTCGATCACGAGCCGGAACTGGGCGGGCGCGTTTGCGGGGATCGCCGGTCCCTGGGCCGTTGCCAGCCGCGCCGCGGCGGCGAGCAGTGCGAAGATCAGTGTCCCTGTGCGGATCATGTGGTCTTTCCTCCTGGGTTCGGCCCTGCGGCCGGATGTGCCTTGCGGTTCTCTTTCTTCTGCTGGGCCCGGACCGCGGTCCCCACCACGCGGACCTTGAAGAGGATCCCCTGCTTCTCGATGCGCTGCCGGATCTGTTCCATCTGGGCGCCGTTCACCTGCGCGGGCTGGTGCGCGATGTCGATGAGGGTGCGCTCCAGCTCGTCGAGCACGTTGGCCAGGCTGGCGTCGCCCACCTGCTCCGCCGTCTGCCGGTAGAGGCGGTTGGAGGCCACGAGTTCCTGCGCCCGGTGCTGCTCGTTGGAGATGTCCACCGTGCCGCCGCTCTCCGGGGCGTGCGTCAGCTCGACCAGCAGCATCTGCGAACGGTCCAGGTGGTCGCCCACCGCCACCAGCAGCACGCGCTCCCGCACCTGCTCGCGTGTCTGCACCACCACGGCTGGATGCGGTCCGCCGGGATAGAAGCGTCCCAGCAGGAAGGCGGCGACGATCAGCGTCGCCACCGCCGCGCCCGCCGCCCACAGCCGCGGCTGCCACAGCCGCGGCCGCAGGCCGGGCCGCTCGCGCTCCGGCAGGTGCGCCCGGATGCGGTCCCAGACCTCGGCGCCGTACTGCTCGCCGCGTTCCGGGAGCGGCGGCGCCTCCACCGCGTCCAACATCGACTTGAGGCCTTCCAGTTGCCGGCGGCACTCGGCACACCCTTGCAGGTGCGCCTCCGCAGGGCGCCGCCCTTCCTCCTCGCCGTAGTAGTACAGGACCAGCTGCTCTTCGCTCAGGTGCTTCATCGTGGGGCCCTCATCGGTTCCAGGGAGCGGCGCATCTTCTGCACCGCGCGGAAGACGGTGTTCTTGGCCGCGCCCGCGCGCAGTTCCAGGGTCTGCGAGATGTCTTCGATGGAGCGCCCCTCGAAGTGGCGCAGCACGAAGGCCGTGCGCTCCATGGGAGTGAGCTGCTGCAGGGCCAGCGCGATGCGCTCGCGCAGTTCGCCGCTGAGCAGCCGCCGCTCCGGCCCGGCGTCGGGCGAGGGCAGGCGCTCTTCTGGAGACTGCTCGGGATCCTCCTCCGCGACCGCGGGGGAGGGCTGCGGCTCCTGCTTGCGCCGCTGCAGCAGGTCCAGGGCGCAGTTGGCGGCGATGCGGTGCAGCCAGGTCGAAAAGCTGGAGCGCGCCTGGAAGCGAGCCAGGCTGCGGTAGGCCCGCAGGAAGCTCTCCTGCACCACCTCTTCCGCGTCCGCCTCGTTACCCGTCATGCGAAATCCCAGCCGGAAGATGTTGCGGCTGTGGCGCTCCACCAGCAGGCGGAAGGCGTCGCGATGGCCGGCCTGCGCCTCTGCCACAGCCGCTGCATCGTCCATTTCCATCCGCCCATTAGACCCGATTTGGGGCCGGCGGTTAGGACGAAAGAAGGGCCTCCCCCCGGGGGGGCCTACCCTTGCCAGAACTGGCTGCGATAGACGGCCTTGATGTGCTCGAGACGCTTCTCCAGCCGGGCGGCCTCGTCGCGCAGGCCCAGCCGCTGCGCCAGCCCGATGGCGTCGCAGTAGGCGTCCTTGGCGTCACGATAGCAGGCGTCGGCGGAGTGCTGGTCGTGGACTTCGTACATCTGGTCGTAGGCCTTCTCGCCCAGAGCCACCAAGTGGGCCAGGTGCTCGCGCTCGGCGAGTGCGGGTTCACTCCTCTTTCTTGTCTTTTCCATACCGGGAGAACGGCCCGGGCGCAGCGGCTTGCGCCCGGGTTTCGCGGACCTCCCTGGTCACCCCGCAGCCGCCTGGCGCGCCGGAACTGGGCGGGCGGACTGTGGTAGCATTCTGCAAACCTAGGATAATGAGCGGTTTGTCCCGAGGGTAACCTGCGGTCATGACGGTCGAATGCCCCAAGTGCGGCGCCAAGGCCACCTTCGACGAAAAGCGCTTCGTCGGCAAGAGCAAGGTGCAAGGGCGCTGCCCCAAGTGCAACCAGTCCTTCGTGGTGACGCTGCCTGCCGCCGCCGCGGCGGGGACCCCCGGCCCGCCGCCTGCCCCCGGCGACCTTCCCAAGCCCCCCGCCGGCGGCGTGCCCGCGCCGTGGTCGATGAGCGCCGAAGACGGTGGCACGCGCATCAGCGTGGTGCGCAGCGACCTGCACCTGCCCGACGGCAAGGTGGTCTCGCTCTCCGTCATCGACGGCCCCTTCAAAGGCCACCTCTTCCGCCTCTCCGCGCCGCGCGTGGTGGTGGGCCGGCAGAATTGCGACATCGTGATCGACGATCCCGAGATCTCGCGCCAACACTGCGTGGTGGAGGTGGCGGGCAACCGCGCCACCCTTACCGACCTCAACACCACCAACGGCACCTTCGTGGAGGGCCAGCGGGTGAAGAGCCACGAGCTGCACCATCTCTCCGAGTTCCGCATCGGCACCTCCACCCTGATGTACACCCTGACCGAGCAGGCCAAGGAATAGGCGCCGGACTTTCGCCGTGGAAATCCAACGCCTGGGCCGCTACGAAATCCTGACCGAGATCGGGCGCGGGGCCATGGGCCGGGTCTACCAGGCGCGCGACCCCCGCATCGACCGCATCGTCGCGCTCAAGACCATCAGCGTGCTGGGCGCCACCCCCGCCGACCAGGAGGAGTACCGCCGGCGCTTCTTCCGCGAGGCCCAGGCCGCGGGCAAGCTCGCTCACCCCGGCATCGTCACCATCTACGACGTGGGCGAGGACGAGACCACCCACACTCCCTTCATCGTCATGGAGTACATCGCCGGGCGCACGCTGGAGAGCGTGGCCGGCGCCGGCGGCCTCACCGTGGACGCCACTCTCGACTTCGTGCGCCAGGTCGCCGAAGCCCTCGACTACGCCCACTCCCAGGGCATCATCCACCGCGACATCAAGCCCGCGAACATCCTGGTCACCGAGGACGGCCGCGCCAAGATCACCGATTTCGGCATCGCCAAGCTCACCCTCTCCGAGTTCACCCTGCCCGGGCAGGTGCTGGGGACGCCCACGCACATGTCGCCGGAGCAGTTACAAGGGCAACCGGTCAGCGGCCGCTCCGACCTCTTCTCTCTGGGCGTGATCCTGTATTCCCTGCTGGGCGGCGAGAAGCCCTTTGCCGGCGACACCGTCACCGCCGTGACCTTCCAGGTGGTGTACAAGGAGCCGCCGCCGGTGACGCAGAGGAACCCGGCGTTGCGCCCGGAGTACGACTTGGTTCTGGCGCGCGCCCTGGCCAAGGACCCCGGGCAGCGCTACCCGCGCGGCCGCGACCTGGCCCAGGACCTCGACGACCTGCGCCAGGGTCGCCCGCCCCGCTGGGCCGGCTCCGGTACCCAGCCCGGCGCGACCGAGCGCACCGTGGTCGGCGGCGCCCAACCGGTCGTGCCCCCGGCGGCGGAGCAGACGCTGCGAGCGCCGGCCCCCGAGCAGGCCACGCTGGTCCGCGGCTCCACCGAGATCACGGTCGCAGCCGTGTCTCCGCGTCCTTCCTTGGGAAAGCGATTGTCGGCGCTCTCCCGGAGACGATCCGTGCAGATCGGCGCCGGCTTGCTGATGCTGCTGCTGATCGTGGCGGGCTGGGCGCTCACCCGCGGCGGTTCGGCGGCGAGCAGCGGCGGCGGCCTGAGTCCGGGCGCGGGCGAGGCCGCACCTTCGAACCTCTCCTTCCACTGCTATCACGAATTCCGCGCCGCCGACTTCTCCGTCTGGGTGGACGACGACCTGACCCTCATCGGCAAGCTCACCAGCCGCAAGCACGAATTCTCCCAGACGGTGCGCGTGCCCTCCGGCCGCCATACCGTGCGCGTCCAGATCAGGGCCCCCGACGAAGGCTTCGACCAGACCCGCGAGATCAAGGCCGACTTCCCGCCCGACGGCCGCCTGACCATCCGCGCCACTCCGGACAAGGCTGCCGGCCAGCTCACTCTGGAAGTGCAGTAGCCACGAGAGCCGCGCCGCCGTCAGGCTTCGAAAAGCGGCGGACCTGCGGCCAGAAGCGGCGAACGATGGGCTCGGTCCGCACAGCAGGATGCCCCGCTGCCTTTTGCGCGGGCGCGCCGGGGGGAGGAACTGGGCCACGATCCTTTTCTTGAAGCGCGTTCGAAACACGCCCGGAGTTATCGCGTCAGGGGGTGGCGGATCCCGGGGGTGAGGCCGCCCGGCCCCGGTCCCTCCCAAGGGGCGGCGCGTCCGGGCGGCAGGCTGACACCCTGGCTTCCCCGCGGCCATTTCCCTTGGGCCAGCCCCTTTGTTTGTGTTACTTTGAGGGCAACTCCCAAGGAAGGCCGTTCTCTCCGGTCGCGCCTGCGCGCGGCGAAAGAGAAGAGGCCAACCCGCCGCGATTCGCTTTCCGCAGCATGCCTTTGCAGCCGGGCGGGATGAGGTTTGGGAGGTCGGGCCCGGAGTCCTCACTCTATGGCGCTTGGCTTCGGCTTTAACAAGCAGAAGGTGATGGCGGCGGCGGAGAAGTTTGTCCAGCAGGGCAAGCTGCCTAACGCCATCACCGAGTACGAAAAGGTCGTCAAGGAAGACCCCAAGGACCTCACCGTCCTTAACACCATCGGCGACCTGTACTCGCGCGTGGGCAAGCCCGACCAGGCGGCCACCTATTTCAAGCGCGTGGGCGACGCCTACGCCGGCGAAGGCTTCACGGTCAAGGCCATCGCCATGTACAAGAAGCTGGCCAAGCTCACCCCTTCCGCCCCGGAGATCGTCCTCAAGCTCGCCGAACTCTATACCCAGCAAGGCCTCTACAACGACGCCCGCCAGCAGTACGTGGTGGCGGCCGACTCCTGCATGAAGGCCGGCGACCTGGAAGGCGCCTGCAGGATCTTCCAGAAGATGCTGGAGCTCGATCCCGAGAACACCGCCATGCAGTCCAAGCTGGCGGAC